>NZ_JANNMI010000063.1:0-19680 GCF_031397715.1 Roseateles sp. | reverse complement strand
GCCGGCAACACCCAAGTCTTGAACAAGGTCACCGAGTTGTTCAACTACGCCTATGCCGATGCGACGTTGACAAACAACAGCATCAAGTCGGCCGCGTTCCAGTTCGCACTTTGGGAGGTCTTGGGTGACACCAAGGCCGGTGCCAACGCAGGGAGCTGGGCCAACTACAACGCCACCTCGGGTGGCTTGCGCGAAGGGACGACGGCTGGCGGCGCCACCGCTCTTGCCTCGACGGGAGCCGGCGGATACAGCGCCGCGCTGACAAGCCAAATCAACACCTATTTGACCGCCTTGAATACCGGCACCTGGGCGGGCATCGGGACCGGCACGGCGTCGAACTACTCCTTTACGGTCTTTAACTCGGCAACCAGCCAAACCTTGGTGAGCGTGACCCAGAACGCCGTTCCCGAACCAGGCTCCTTGGCGCTCGCCGGCTTGGCCTTGTTCGGTGTCGTCTACACCCGTCGCCAAGGCAAAGCAAAGACCAGCTGATATCGGCCACAGCGGCTGAGTCAATTTGAGCGAAAGCGGCCCTTGTGGCCGCTTTTTTGTTGGGCGGCGTCGGCGCGCTGTCGCTGCTGAGACAAAACCAATTAGAACGTTCGTGCTAAAACCCAGTTCGGATCGATCGGTCGTTCCGAACAAGGCAGAGGAAGCAGCATGGACTTGAATTTCACAGCGGACGAGCTCAACTTCCGCGCCGAGATCCGGCAATGGGTGGCTGACAACCTGCCCCCGGACATCAGCGCCAAGGTGCACCAGGCGCAACGCCTGGCTAAGAGCGATATGCAGCGCTGGGCGCAGATCCTGGGCAAGCAGGGCTGGCACGGCTGGGCCTGGCCCAAGCAGTTCGGCGGCCCCGGCTGGAACGCCGTCCAGCGACATTTGTTTGAGGAAGAATGCGCCCTGGCCGGTGCGCCGCGCGTCGTTCCTTTCGGCCCCGTGATGGTGGCACCCGTCATCATGGCCTTCGGCACGCCCGAGCAGCAGCAGCGCTTCCTGCCCGGCATCATGAGCGGCGAGGTCTGGTGGAGCCAGGGTTATAGCGAACCGGGCTCGGGCTCCGATCTGGCCTCGGTCAAGTGCAAGGCCGAGCGCCAAGCCAATGGCAGCTTCCTCGACAATGGCCAAAAAGCCTGGACCACGCTGGGCCAATACGGCGACTGGATCTTCTGCCTGGTGCGCACCGACAACTCCGGCAAGCCCCAAACCGGCATCTCCTTCCTGCTGATCGATATGAAGTCACCCGGCGTGACCGTACGCCCCATCATCATGCTGGACGGCGAGCATGAGGTGAACGAGGTGTTCTTCGACAACGTCGAGGTGCCGGCCGAAAACCTGATCGGCGAGGAGAACAAGGGCTGGACCTACGCCAAGTACCTGCTCGCTCATGAGCGCACCAATATCGCCGATGTGAACCGCGCCAAGCGGGAGCTGGAACGCCTCAAGCGCATCGCCAAGGCCGAGGGTTTGCTTGACGATATGCGCTTCCGCGATCAGGTCGCCTTGCTGGAGGTAGATATCGTCGCGCTGGAAATGATGGTGCTGCGCGTGCTGTCGGCCGAAAAGAGCGGCCGCCAATCGCTCGACGTGGCCGGCCTGTTGAAGATCCGCGGCAGCGAAATCCAGCAACGCTACGCCGAGCTGATGATGCTGGCCGGCGGCCCCTATAGCCTGCCCCTCATTCACGAGGCGATGGAGGCCGGCTGGCAGGGTGACCATGTCGGCGCCGCCTATTGCGCGCCGCTGGCCAGCCATTATTTCAATACCCGCAAGACCACCATCTACGGTGGCTCGAACGAAGTACAACGCAATATCGTCGCCCAGACGGTACTCGGCTAAGGAGCGCAGCAAGATGGACTTTGATTTCACCGAAGACCAGGATTCCCTGCGTGATGCGGTCGCCCGCTGGGTCGCCAAGGACTATGACTTTGCGCAACGCCAGGCCATTGTGAAGACCGGCGGCTTCTCGCGCCAGGCCTGGGACGGGCTGGCCGGCTTGGGCCTGCTGGGGCTGGCTGTGCCGGAGGCGCATGGCGGCATGGGTTTCGGCGCCATCGACGCGATGGTGGTGATGGAGGAATTGGGCCGCGGCATCGTGATGGAGCCGTTCGCACAGGCCGGCTTGATCGCCCCGGCGGTACTCAAACATGCGCCCGCGGCCGTGCAGGCCCAGTGGCTGCCCAAAATAGCCGCCGGCGAGGCCCTGGTCGTGCTGGCTCAGCAGGAACGCGCGGCGCGCTACAGCCTGAGTCAGGTCAGCACAACGGCGATGGACGGCAAGCTCAGCGGCACCAAGAACCTGGTGGCGGCCGCCGACCAAGCCGACGCCTTCATCGTGCCGGCCGGTCAGCCTGACGGCATCGCGCTCTATCTGGTCGAGCGCGGCGCCGCCGGCGCCAGCAGCCGCGCCTACGGCCTGCAAGACGGCTCCCGCGCCGGCGACTTGATCCTGAATGGCGCCAGCGCCAGCCTGCTGGTCGGCCCCGAGCAGGGTCTGGCGGTACTGGAGTTGGCCGTCGATGTCGGGCTAGCCGCGCTCTGCGCCGAGGGCGTCGGCGCGATGGAAAAACTCGTGGCCATCACTGCCGACTATATGAACCAGCGCAAGCAATTCGGCGTCACGATCAGCAGTTTCCAGGCGCTGCGCCACCGCATGGCGGACGTGAAAATGCAGCTGGAGCTGGCCCGCTCAATGAGCTATTTCGCCAGCTTGAAACTGAACGAGGATGCCCCGGTACGGCGGCGCGCCTTGGCGCAGGCCAAACTGCAGCTGTGCCAGTCCATGCGCTTTGTCGGCCAGCAATGCACGCAGCTGCACGGCGGTATCGGCGTCACCGATGAATACATCTCCAGCCACTAATTCAAGCGCCTAACCGTGATGGAAATGCAGTTTGGCGACAGCCTGCATCAGCTCGGCGAGGTCAGCGCCCGCATGACGGACACGGCCGGCGTGTTCGCCTGATTCAGGCTAGTCATCCCCATAAATCCCCAGCACCGGCGCCGCGCCGACCCGCGCATAACCTCGGTACATGCCCTCGGTATTGAAGCGCAGGCTGACGTCGCCATTGGCTGCCACGGCGATCAAGCCGCCACTGCCGCCCACCGCCGGCAGCTTGAGTTGAATCACGCTGTCGACGGCGGCCTGCAAGGGCAGACCCAAGTACGCCATTTGAGCGGACACATCGTAGGCAGCGCAGATGCGCATAAAGGCCTCGCCGGTGCCGGTGCAAGACACCGCCACCGTGGCGTCATTGGCGTAGCAGCCGGCGCCGATGATGGGCGAATCGCCAACCCGGCCGGGCTGCTTATTTGTCATGCCGCCGGTTGAGGTGGCGGCGGCCAAATGGCCGGCCGCGTCCAGCGCCACCGCGCCGACGGTGCCGAGCTTGCGGGCATCGTCGAGCGGGCCCGATCGCTGGGTCTCAACATCATGATCGAGCCGAGCACCGCGCGCCTCACCCTGCGCCGCCCGTAGTTGCGCCAGCCGCAGCTCGGTGCCGAACCATGCCGGCGCGACCTGCTCCAGGCCCTGAGCGGCCGCGAATGCATCGGCCGCGGCGCCGATGAACATCAGATGCTCGCTGTGCAGCAAGACGGCGCGGGCCGCCAGCACCGGGTTGCGCGTCGTGCTCAAGCCGGCCACGGCGCCGGCCTGCAGATTGCTACCGTCCATCACGCTGGCGTCCAGCTCATGGGTGGCGGCCGCCGTATAGACCGCGCCACGCCCGGCATTGAACAGCTCGCATTCCTCCAACTGGCGCACCGCCTCGACCACCACCTCCAGCGCCGGCGCGCCGGCGCCGAGTTGGGCCTGGCCGGCCAGCAAGATGCGCTGCAGCGCGGCCAGATACGCGGCCTCCTTGGCGGATGTCATCTTGCTGCGCAGCAAGGTGCCGGCGCCGCCGTGGATGGCCAGCAGCGGCGTCGCCGGCTGGGTGGATCTTGTGCTCATGGCTCACTCCCGTCTTTGCCTATTGAAGCCGCCCGCTGGGTAGGCATTGGCGGGCCACTCTTGCTGAGATGCAGCCAAGGCATCACGAAGCGCGTCAATTCCTGCACCCGCACCACGGCCTGCGGCGTGCGCCGTGCCACCGCCGCGCACAGGGCCTCGATGCAGGCGAGCGTGGCCGTGCTCGAGGTCGCCGACATTTGCTTGCTGGCGGGGACATACAACACCTGGTCGGCCAACGCCACCACCGGCGAGCTGGCCTGGTCGGTCAGCGCCAGGATCTTGCAGCCCCGCTCACGCGCCAGCCCGGCCAGCGTCAACGCGTCCTCGCTATAGCGCGGCATCACGATCAGGATCAGCAAATCCTCCGGCCCGAGCTTGAAGATCTGACGCGCC
The DNA here is from genome assembly GCF_031397715.1 of Roseateles sp. Classification (GTDB taxonomy): domain Bacteria; phylum Pseudomonadota; class Gammaproteobacteria; order Burkholderiales; family Burkholderiaceae_C; genus Paucibacter_A. The sequence continues at coordinate 15,332 of NZ_JANNMI010000063.1, read as the reverse complement.
GCATGGGTCGGGCCGGCCATTTGCGCCAGCGTCACAACGTCTGCGCAATAGGCGTCCAGCTCATGGTGCAGCAGCCCGGCGAGGAATGCGCTGGCACCAAAGCCCATCGTATTGACGCGCCGAGCGGCCAGGATCAGGTCGACCGCGCGCTCGCAGCTCGCCGGCATGAGCGCCTCGCGGATACGCTCGAGATTGCGCCTGTCCTCATCCAGCGAGCCGGCCATCGCCTCGGCACTGTCGGCCGCGGGCTGAGCCAGGCCGCTGCGCAGCCGCTCGACCGGCGCCAAGGTGGTCTCGAAGGCCCGCGCCAGCTCGGCCCGAAACTGAACATAACCTCGAAAACCCAGTGCCACCGCAAAGCGATTGGCCGAGGCGATCGACACCGCCGCTGCACCGGCAAAGTCATCAATCGATGCGGTGGCGGCCCGAAACGGATGCGCCAGCACCGCCGCCGCCATGCGCTGCTGGGTAGCGGGCATCAAGGGCGCGCGCTGGGCAATCTGCTGCAACAAGGGCAAATTGGCGAGCCGAGGGTTGCTCAAGAGGTTTGCATTCAATATGAAAAAATACTTTCAATAACCGGCTTAAAACAGAAACTATTCTTTCATCGATGATTCTAAAATTCACTCCATGAAAACCCTAGCAGACCGCTAAAAAGGGTCGACAGAGTGCGGGTTAATACTCGTTTTCCAGGCCTCGAATGCCAACTCCATCACACTTTAAAACGACCTTCAAAAACGCCGCCAAGTCATTGATTTGCAAGTATTTTCTTGAATATTTATTAAGCCAAAAAGAGACCCTTTCTTGACCGTTCAAGAAACCCAATTGCTCGTAAATTACGGTCACCGGGGACAAAGAAGTTAGTTTTATATTTCTGTGCTGCCGGCAAGCACCGACGATCGCCCGCCGCAGCAGAGCAGTAGCCCAAGCAGCGAAAGATGGACTTATCAAAAAAACCTAAACCAAGAGAATTTCATGAACATTCAATTCAATCGCCTTATCCGTAATTGCATCATCTTGTCCAGTTTGAGTCTGGTCGCGGCCGGCTCGGCCTTTGCGCAACAAAGTGCCAGCGCCTCGGCGGACGCCTCGGCCACCATCATTCAGCCGATCGCGATCACCAAGACCTCGAATCTGGTGTTCGGCAACTACGCGGTCGGTGCCACCGGCGGCAGCGTCTCGTTGAGCACGGCCGATGCGGTGACGATCAATTCGGGCACCATCGCTCAACCGGCGGCCAACAAGGGCAGCCCTGCGGCGGCCGTGTTTGCGGTCAGCGGCGAAGGCAGCTTCACCTATGCGATCACCCTGCCCAGCGACGGCACCGTGTCGCTGACCGGCGCCGGCGCGGCGATGCCGGTGACCGGCTTCGTCAGCAGCCCGGCCGCGACCGGCACCTTGACGGCGGGTGCGCAGAACGTCAAGGTCGGCGCGACCCTGAACGTCGGGGCCGCCCAGGCGCCGGGCGCCTACACCGGCGCGTTCTCGGTCACCGTCGCCTACAACTGAGCGACGCAGACCGACCAGTCAACCCGCCCGCACCCGCAGCCAGGCCATGAAAAGAACAAGCGCCTGGCGCGCATGGCTGGCCTCCGTGATGGCGGCCGCCTTCCCGACCCAAGCCGCTGCACCACGGTCGGCACAGGCGGTCAGCATCTTGAACGCTCAAGCCAATGACGGCAGCTTGCGCGGCGACCCGGCGGTGGCGATCACGGCGAGCAGCTTGACTGGCGCAACCGCCGCCCCCGGAGAGCCTGTGGCGACCGACCGGCTGAGCATCATCGTCGGCTACAACTGAATCTCTATGCAAGCGCGCCTGCACATCCGCCGCCGCGGCCTGGCCTTGGCGAGCGCAGCCATCTTGGCCTTCAGCGTGGACCGTGCGGCGGCACAAAACGTCGTCCGCACCGCCGGGCTGTCCTTCGGCAGCTTCCTGGCCGGCCATGGCGGCAGCGTGCAGGTGAGCAGCAACGGCCGTTGGAGCAAGAGCGGCGGCGTGATCCTGCTGGGCCAAGGCAGCGGGGCCGCGGCGGCGCAATTCATCATCACCGGCAGCTCCGGCGCCGGCTACACCATCGGCCTGCCCGCCGATCACAGCGTGCTGCTGACCTCTGCGAACGGCCACAGCCTGGCCGTCAACGGCTTCATCGCCAGCCTGAACGAACTCGGCCCGACGCTGAAGGAATTGCGCATCGGCGCGAGCCTGAACGTGGGCGCCAATCAAGCCGCCGGCACTTACTCCGGCAACTACAACATCACGGTTGAATACCAGTAGATCCACCACCATGATCAAGTTTTCCGCCCTTGTACTGCTGAGCCTGTTGGCGCTGACCGGCAGGGCCCATGCCGACCTGATGCTCTACCCGACCCGCATCGTGATGGAGAAAAACCAGCGCGCCGCCCAGGTCGAGCTGATCAACCAGGGCAAGACGCCCGAAACCTACCGCATCAGCTTCGTCAACCGCCGCATGGGCGAGAACGGCGAATTCGTGGCCATCGACACGGCCGGACCGGGCGACTTGTTCGCCGACGCGATGCTGCGCTTCTCGCCCCGCCAGGTGACGATCGCGCCCGGCGCCTCGCAAACGGTGCGCCTGCAACTGCGCCGGCCGGCCGATCTGGCCAGCGGCGAGTACCGCTCCCATCTGCAATTCGAACGGGTCGCAGAGACCGCCAGCGGCAGCAGCGTCGAAGATGTCGGCGCGGGCCCGGGCAAGGAGGTCGGTGTGGTCTTGAACGCGCTGATCGGCGCGTCCATCCCGGTGATCGTGCGGCATGGCGAGATGCAGCTGGAGCTGAGCCTGTCCGAGCTGCTGCTGGAGCAGGCCGATGGCGCGCAGCCGGTGCTGGGCTTTGCGCTCAGGCGCAGCGGCAACCGCTCGGCCTACGGCGACTTCCAGGTCTTCTACACCGCCAAAGGGCGCCCCCCGGTCGAAGTGGCCAAGGCCGGCGGCGTGGCCATCTATGCCCCCAATCCACTGCGCAAGGCGCGCATGCCGCTGAACCTGCCGGAGGGCGCCAAGCTTGAGCAGGGCACGCTCCAGGTCGTCTACCGCGACCGCCCCGAACTGGGCGGCAAAACCCTCACCGAAGCCAAGCTGACCCTGCCTTGATGGCGACCCGCCTGCTGGCCCTGGCGGGCTTGGTCCTGGGTCTGCTGTGTGCGTCCCTGTGTGCACCCTGTTTGGCCGCCCCGGCACCCGCAGCGCTCGACATCGAGGCCAATTCCCTGGTGCTGGAGGTGCTGCTGGAGGGCCATCAACTGTCCGACAGCCTGAGCGCCTATCAAGACGGCAAGCAACTGCTGCTGCCGCTGGCCGAGCTGGCGCGGCTGCTGAGCTTGGGGCTGACGGTCGACGCCGAACAAGCCAGTGCCAGCGGCTTCATCCTGCGCGAAGAGCGCCAGTTCGCCGTCTCGTTGGCCAGCGGCATGGTCAGCCTGAACGGCCGCGAGCAGGCCTTCCCGCTGCACAAGGTCCGTCTCATCGACGGCGATCTCTATGTTGCCCAGGACCTGCTGGCGGTTTGGCTGCCGGTCGATCTGAGCACCGACATGGCCCGCCTGCAGTTGCACATCCAGCCGCGCGAACGCCTGCCCATGCAGGAACGGCTGGCGCGCGAGAGCTTAGGCGGCAGCGTCCATGGCCAGACCGCCGACGCCGCCGCCCTGCGCGGCTACCCGCGCAGCCAAGCCCCGATGCAGGCCTTCAGCCTGCCCTTCATCGAACAGACCCTGGGCAGCCAGGCCCGTGCCGACCGCCAGGGTCGCCAGTTGCAGGCCGTCTACACCGCCTACCTGACCGGCGACCTGCTCGGCCTGGAGGGCTCGGCCTTTGTCGCCAAGTCGCGCGACGGCGGCGCGCCCACGCTGCGCCTGACGCTGGGCCGACACGACCCCGAGGCCGGTTTGCTGGGGCCGCTGCGGGCGCGCTCGGCCGAGATCGGCAATGTCGCCGTGCCCGGCGTCGCCAATGTGCTGGCCGGCAATGCCAGCGGCAACGGCATCTTGCTGAGCAACCGCGCGCTCGAACTGCCGAGCAATTTTGACCGTCACAGCCTGCGCGGCGACCTGCCGCCGGGTTGGGACGTCACGCTCTACTACAACGACGCGCTGGCCGGCTATCAAGCCAGCCGCGGCGATGGCCGCTACGCCTTCGAGGACCTGCCGCTGTCCTTCGGCACGAACGAATTCCGCCTGGTCTTCAACGGCCCGCTCGGTCAGCTGCGGGTCGAACGCAAGAGCTTTCTGCTCGATCGGTCCAACGTCAAGCCCGGCGAGTTGCTCTATTCGCTCGCCCAGCAGCGCACCGGCTGGGGCGGTCTGCACAGCGTGGCGCAGCTCGATCTGGGCCTCGGCCGTGCCCTGGCGGCGAACGCCGCGCTGGTGAACATCAATGCCGGCAAGGCGTCTGACAGCTACGGGCAACTGGGGCTGCGCGGCTACGCCGACAACTATGTGCTGAGCGGCCAGCTGACCCGCCAAGCCAGCGGCGCCGGCCTGGCCGAGTTGGGCCTGAAGACCCGGCTGGGGGGTCACTCGATCGACCTGCTGCATCAACAGCATCTGGGCCGCTTCAGCAGCGCGCTGTTCCCCGCCGGGGTCGACCCCTTGCGCTACCGTGACAAGCTGCGCCTGTACAGCATGCTGCGTCCGCCGCCAAGCTGGGGCTCGGGGGCGTTGCCGGCGCTGTCGCTGGTGGTCGAGGCCGTGCACGACAGCCTGGTCTCGGGGACCAGCAACCAGGCCCTGCTGGGCCGCGCCGCGACCGTGCTGGCCGGCACCTCGGTCTCCAGCACCCTGCAATGGCAGCGCCTCGGCGCCACCCAGGGGCCGAGCAAGATCAGCGCCGACGGCGGCCTGCAACTGAGTCGACGGATCGCCGGCTTCGGCCTGAGCGCCGGCCTGGCCTTCGGCATCCGGCCCACGCCCAAGTTGCAGAACCTGGCCATCACGGCCGACCGCGACCTGGGCGGCGGCTACCGCGTCAACGCCGGCCTGCAGCAGGCCATCCTGTCCAAAACCACCCAGCTGAGCGTCGGTCTGAGCAAATTCCTGGGCAGCTTCGGGCTCTCCTTGAGCGGCAGTTGCAGCAGCCAGCGCGAGTTTGCCGTCGGCCTGCAACTGTTCATGGCGATGGGCCACAACCCACGCAGTCGGAGCTGGTTCTTCGACGCCCAACCGCTCGCAGGCACCGGCGCGGTGTCGGCGCGGGCCTTTGTCGACCGCAATCTGAACGGCCAGCGCGATGCGGACGAGCCGGCCGTGCCGAACGCCGGCTTCATCCTGAACGGCGGCGGGCGCCACCCGCAACTGACCGACGAGCAGGGCAGCGCCCTGATCGCACGCCTGCCGGCCGGCCAGTACAGCGACATCGCGGTCGACGTCAATACCCTGGAGGACCCGCAATGGCGACCCGCACAGCCCGGCCTGCGGGTGCTGCCCAGACCCGGCAAGGTGGAGCTGCTCGAGTTCCCCATCGTCGCCACCTCGGAGATCGAGGGCATGGTCTATCTGGTTGCCAATGACGGCAACGACGGCGGCAAGCGCAAACGACGCGGCATCGGCGACGCCCGCATCGAGTTGGTCAATCAAGCGGGCCAGGTGATCGCCCAAGCGCTGAGCGCCTCGGACGGCTACTACCTGCTGCACCAGGTCATGCCGGGGCGCCACAGCCTGCGCATCGCACCCGAGCAGGTCGCCAAACTCAGGCTGAGCGGCCTGCTGGCGCGCCCGCTTGACGTGCCGGCCGAGGGCGACTTCATCGTCGCGCCCGACTTTGAACTGGAGGGGCTTGCACGCTGAGGGACAATCCCCCCCATGAAGATGCATATCGCCCAAATCCTGTTTTCCCAAGGCTTCGGCAGCCGTCGCCTGTGTTCCGGACTGCTGTTCAATGGCGAGGTCAGCATCGGCGGCCATGTCATCGCCGACCCCTGGGAGGAGTTCGAGACCGAGGGCCTGGAGTTCGAGGTCTCGGGCAAGACCTGGCCCTATTACGCCAAGGCGCTGATCCTGTTGAACAAACCGAGCGGCTATGAATGCTCGCGCAAGCCCAAACACCACCCCAGCGTGATGAATCTGTTGCCGGCGCCGCTGCGTGAGCGCGACGCCCAGCCGATCGGCCGCCTCGACGAAGACACCACCGGCCTGCTGCTGCTGACCGACGACGGCGCGCTGATCCACAAGCTGACCAGCCCCAAGCACCATGTGCCCAAGGTCTATGAGGCCCAGTGCAAACACCCCGTAACGCCTGAAATGGTGGCACAACTGCTGGCCGGTGTGGAGCTGCGTGAGCCGGAGTCGAGCAAGCCACCTGGCAGTCCCGGCGCCAAGCCCGAGCGCACCGTGCCCTACAAGCCCGAGCAAGTGCGCGCCGAGGGTGCCGAGGCCTTCGGCACGCATGGCCTGCGCCTGACCCTGATCGAGGGCAAATACCACCAGGTCAAGCGCATGGTGGCGGCCGTCGGCAACCGGGTCGAAAGCCTGCACCGACCGCAGTTCGGCGCACTGACCCTGCCGGCCGATTTGAAGCCGGGCGAATGGATCTGGCTCAGCAGCCCTGACCTCATCACACCCACATAACAGCCTGATGACACTGGGCCGGGCCTGGTGTTTGCCCTCAAAAAACAAGCCAGCTGCGGCGTCCGCGCGACGATTCAGGGAAGACCCGGGTCATTTTGTAACAAAGTGTCTGTAGAACCTCGACTTTAGAGCGGCGGCATGGACAAGGATCCCGGCCGACCGTCAAAGAGTTGCCAAAAAAGTGCAGCCGATTTGCCGAGGGAATACCGAAAATGACTGCAGCAGTTGCCTTGGAGCAGGCGCCACCCGACATCACCGAACAGGTGAAGTCGGAGCGTTTCGCATCCCTATGTGAGCGCATCATCACGCCCTCGCTGATGGGCGTGGCTTTCAGCTTGGTGCCTGTGTTGCTGTTTTGGCCCCATCTGCCACAGACGATGCTGCTGACTTGGTTCGGCGTCAAATTGCTGCTGAGCGGGCTGCGCTGCTGGGATGCCCTGAAGTTTCGACGTTACTGGCAAGCCAGCCCCAGCACGCCGACCACCCAAGCCTTGACCCCATGGCGGCGGCGCTTCATGGTCACGCTCGCCCTGGAGTCGCTCAGCTGGGGAGTCGCCGGCTGGTTCTTTCACGCCAGCGCCGCACCCGAGCTTGAGGGCGTGATTCTGGCCGCCTTGGTCGCTCTGAGCGGCATCACCCTTCTCAATCTGGGCGGCCGCTGGCGCGCCAATTTATTGTTCAGCGGCTTCGCATTGGCGCCGCTGATCGCCTACCACCTGAGCTTGGGCAGCCAGCTCGGCGCCTTCACAGCGCTGGGACTGATGACATTTGTGGCAATTGGTCTGCACGAATCAAGGCGCGCCGACAAGCGCAGCACCGAGCTGCTGCGCATGCGCTTGGTGACCGACCGCGTCGCCCAGCAGCGCCAGCAAGCGCTGCAGACGGCCGAGCAGTCCAGCACCAGCAAGAGCCGCTTTGTGGCGAATATGAGCCATGAAATCCGCACCCCGTTGAACGGCATTCTGGGCATGACGCAACTGCTCGAACGCTCGGGCCTGGACGCGCAGCAACGCGAACAGGTCGACATCATGCGGCGCTCCGGCCACCATCTCTTGGCGCTGGTGAATGACATTCTGGATCTGGCGCGCATCGAATCCGGCAAGCTGGCGGTCGACTCCGGCCCCGTCAATGTGCGGGAGACCGTCGACGATGTCTGCCGCCTGCTGGGCGAGGCAGCGCGCGACAAGGGTCTGGGCTTCGAGCTGCATCTGAGCCCCACCCTGCCTCATTACGCGCTCGGTGACGCCTCGCGCATCAAGCAGGTGCTGCACAACCTGATCGGCAACGCCATCAAGTTCACCGAACGGGGTCAGGTCTTGATCGAGGTCGGCACCACGCTGGACATGCGTGCCGGCACCTTGTTGCGCTTCGCCGTGCGCGACACCGGGGAAGGCATCGCCGCCGACCAAATGGAGCGCGTGTTCGCACCTTTCGAGCAGGCCACGGCCCACAGCGGCCAAGCCAACAAGCCACGTCGCCAAGACGGCACCGGCCTGGGCCTGACGATTTCACGCGAGCTGGCGCGTGCGATGGGCGGCGACCTGCGCTGCAGCTCGGTCCCCGGCCAGGGCTCGCTGTTCGAGTTCACCTTGCCGCTGCTGCCCTGTGTGGGCGAGATCCCGCCGCTGAGCGCAGCGCGCGGCGTGGTGCGGGCGGCGCCCAAGTTGTCGGGGCGCGTGTTGTTGGTCGATGACAGCATGGTCAATGTGCTGGTCGCTACCGCCATGCTGGAGAGTTGCGGCCTGCAAGTCGACCAAGCCGAGGACGGTCTGCAAGCGCTGGAGCGGCTGGAAACCGCCGCCTATGACCTGGTGTTGATGGACTGCCAAATGCCCAAGCTGGACGGCTTCGAGGCGACCCGCCGCTGGCGCGCCCAAGAACGCAGCCAGTTCCTTGGCCATGTGCCCATCGTCGCGCTGACCGCCAGCGCGGTGAACGGCGACCGCGAGCGCTGCATACGCGCCGGTATGGACGACTACTTGGTCAAGCCCTTCGAGATGGATGATTTGGTGGCGGTGGTGCAACGGCATCTGCAGGTAGCGGAGCTGGCCTGATCAGTCCGACAAGCGCGGCCATAATTGCGCCCATGCATGTATATCGCGGTTTCAACCACCCCGGCATTGCGCCCGCCTGCGCGCTGACCATAGGCAATTTCGACGGCGTTCACCGTGGCCATCAGGCCATGCTGGCCCTGCTTAGATCGGAGGCGCAGCACCGCGGCCTGCCGTCTTGCGTGATGAGCTTCGAGCCGCATCCGCGTGACTTCTTTGCCGCTAAGTTGGCCAAGCCCGACTTGGCGCCGGCCCGCATTGCCTCGCTGCGTGACAAGCTCAGTGAATTGGAACGCTGCGGCATCGACCAAGTCGTGGTGCTGCGCTTTGACGAAGGCCTGGCCAATCTGAGTGCGCAGGACTTCATTCAGCAAGTGCTGCAACGAGGCCTGGGCGCCAAGTACATTCTGGTCGGCGACGACTTCCGCTTCGGTGCCAAACGCCAGGGCGACTACGCCACGCTGGACGCGGCCGGTCGTGCGCAGGGCTTTGACGTCGCGCGGATGATGAGTTACGAGGTACATGGCCAGCGGGTCAGCAGTTCGGCGGTGCGCGAGGCCTTGAGCGCAGGCGATATGGCGGCCGCCGCTCGGCTGCTGGGCCGGCCCTATTCGATTTCCGGCCATGTGGTGCACGGTAAAAAGCTGGGCCGCAGCTTAGGTGAATCTGAGCCCGGGGCGGCAAACGGCTTTCGGACCTTGAACCTGCGCTTTGCCCATGCCAAGCCGGCCGCCCAAGGCATATTCGCGGTACGCGTGCATGGGCTGGCAGCACAGGCGCTGGACGGCGTCGCGTCGCTGGGCGTGCGCCCGACAATTGAAGAGGCCGGCCGCGTTTTGCTGGAGGTGCATTGCCTGGACTGGCCTGCGCCGCTCGGCGTGAACGGGGCCTACGGTAAACTCGTGCGTGTGGAACTACTGCATAAACTTCGCGCCGAGGCCCGCTATGACGGGCTGCCCGCCTTGACGGCCGCCATCCGGCAGGATGTGACGGACGCCCGCGCCTTTTTGGCCACGCATGCGGCCATGCTGCGCCAAACCACCCGCGACCGAATTTGACGCGACCGCTGCGGCCTAATTTGAATCGCGCGCCGCTCGCCCCTAGATTCGCACCGGCCGCTGTTCAGCGGCGCCCCTCTCTCCAAGCTGCGGCCGCGCGCAAACAAGCGTGACGGCAGCAAGCCCAACGTATGAGTTCCGCCATCATGACGACAGACAAAAAAGACTACCGCGCCACGCTGAACCTGCCGGACACGCCCTTTCCGATGCGCGGCGACCTGCCCAAGCGCGAGCCGGGCTGGGTCAAGGCCTGGGACGAGCAAGGCACCTATCAGCGCCTGCGTGCGGCGCGTGCCGGCGCGCCCAAGTTCGTCTTGCACGACGGCCCGCCTTACGCGAACGGCCAGATCCATATCGGCCACGCCGCCAACAAGATCTTGAAGGACATGATCGTCAAGGCGCGCCAGTTGGCCGGCTTTGACGCCGCCTACATCCCCGGCTGGGACTGCCACGGCCTGCCGATCGAGAACCAGATCGAGAAGACCTTCGGCCGCGGCCTGCCGCGTGATGAGGTGCAGGCCAAGAGCCGCGCCTATGCCGGCGAGCAGATCGACGCGCAGCGCCAGGATTTCAAGCGCTTGGGCGTGCTGGGCGATTGGAACAATCCTTACCGCACCATGGACTTCAAGAACGAGGCCGGTGAGATCCGCGTGCTCAAGCGCCTGTTCGAACGCGGCTTTGTCTATCGCGGCCTGAAGCCCGTCTACTGGTGCTTTGATTGCGGCTCCTCGCTGGCCGAATTCGAAATCGAGTATCAGGACAAGCAAAGTCCGGCCGTCGACGTCGCCTTCCTGAGCGCCGAGCCCGCCAAGCTGGCCGCCGCCTTCGGTCTTGCTGCGCTGGAGAAAGAAGCCTTCACCGTCATCTGGACGACGACGCCCTGGACCATCCCGGCCAACCAGGCGCTGAACCTGAACCCCGAGCTGGTCTATGCCCTGGTCGACACGCCGCGTGGCATCTTCATGATCGCCGAGGCGCTGGTAGAAAAATGCCTGGCTCGCTGGCAGCTGGAGGGTCAGATTTTGACCACCACGCTGGGCAAGAACCTGGCCGGCCTGAACTTCAAGCATCCCTTGGCCCATGTCGACCCGGGCTATGACCGCAACAGCCCCGTCTATTTGGCCGACTACGCCACCGCCGAGGACGGCACCGGCGTGGTCCACTCGGCGCCCGCCTATGGTCTGGATGACTTCCAGTCCTGCATCGCCCACGGCATGGCCTTCAAGGACATCATCAACCCGGTGCAAGGCAACGGCGCCTACGAGGCCGAGCTGCCGCTGTTCGGCGGCCTGCATATCTGGAAGGCCAACCCCGTCATCGCCCAAGCGCTGGAAGATGCCGGCCGCCTGCTCTCGCACACCAAGATCACCCACAGCTACCCGCATTGCTGGCGCCACAAGACGCCGGTGATCTACCGGGCGGCGGCGCAGTGGTTTGTGCGCATGGACGAGGGCGTTGGTCTGTTTGCCACAGAAGCGCCCGAGAAGTCGCTGCGCCAGACTGCGCTCGAAGCGATCGAGGCGACCAGCTTCTACCCCGAGACCGGCCGTGCCCGCCTGCGCGACATGATCAAGGGCCGGCCCGACTGGTGCATCTCGCGCCAGCGTTCCTGGGGCGTGCCCCTGCCAATCTTCCTGCATAAGGACAGCGGCCTGGCGCACCCGAACACGCTGGACTTCATCGAGCGCGCGGCCGTCATCGTCGAGGCCGGTGGCGTCGAGGCCTGGGCCAAGCTGGACCCGGCCGAATGGCTGGGCGCGGAAGCTGCCGAGTACAGCAAGGGCAGCGACATTCTGGACGTCTGGTTCGACTCCGGCTCGACCTTCCAGCATGTATTGAAGGGCAGCCATCTGGGCGCGGCACACGCCGAAGGCCCCGAGGCCGACCTCTATCTGGAAGGCCATGACCAGCATCGCGGCTGGTTCCACTCGTCCTTGCTGGTCGCCAGCGCCCTCTACGGCCGCGCACCCTACCGCGGCCTGCTGACGCATGGCTTCACCGTCGACGGCCAGGGCCGCAAGATGAGCAAGTCGGTCGGCAACACCGTCGCACCCCAGCTGATCAGCGACAAACTTGGCGCCGAGATCATCCGCCTGTGGTGCGCCGCCACCGACTACTCGGGCGACCTGGCCATAGACGAGAAAATCCTCGCCCGCGTGGTCGACTCTTACCGCCGCATCCGCAACACCTTGCGCTTCCTGCTCGCCAACACCAGCGACTTCGACCCAGCCAAGGACGCCGTGCCGGTGGACCAGATGCTGGAAGTAGATCGTTATGCACTGGCCCGTGCGGCCGAGCTGCAGGGCGAGATCCTGGCGCATTTCCAGCGCTATGAGTTCCACCCGGTGGTGGCCAAGCTGCAGGTCTATTGCTCGGAAGACCTGGGCGGCTTCTACCTCGATGTGCTGAAGGACAGGCTCTACACCACCGCGCCCGACAGCCTGGCGCGCCGCTCGGCGCAGACCGTGCTGTGGCAGCTCAGCCACGCGATGCTGCGCTGGATGGCGCCATTTCTGAGCTTCACCGCCGAGGAGGCCTGGGGAGTGTTCGAAGGCGGCCACGGCGGCAACAGCATCTTCACCGAGACCTTCTGGGACTTCAAGGCGCCCGACGCCGAGCTGCTGGCCAAATGGACCCGTGTGCGCCAAATCCGCGAGGCGGTCAACCGCAGCATCGAGGAGGTCCGCAAGGCCGGCGATGTGGGCTCCTCATTGCAGGCCGACGTGGTGGTCGGCGCACCGGCGGCCGACTTGGCCTTGCTGCAAACGCTCGGCGATGACTTGAAGTTTGTGTTGATCACGTCGGCGGCCACGCTGACCGAAGCGTCTGAATTGACCGTGTCGGTCAGCCCATCCGCACAGCTGAAGTGCGAGCGCTGCTGGCATTACCGCGCCGACGTTGGCACCAACGCCGAGCATCCGGCGCTGTGCGGCCGTTGCGACAGCAATCTGCACGGCAGCGGCGAAACCCGCGCGGTGGCCTGAGCGATGGCGACCAAAGCGAAAAGCAGTGCCGGCGGCAACAAGCTGGGCCTCTGGCTGGGCTTGGCCCTGATCGTGATCCTGCTGGATCAGTTCACCAAGGTCTTGATCCTGGGGAATTTCCAGTTAGGGGACAGCCGCTTCGTCACCAGCTTCTTCAATGTCGTGCGTGTCCACAACACCGGGGCAGCTTTCAGCTTCCTGGCCGGCGCCGGCGGCTGGCAGCGCTGGTTCTTTGTCGGCCTGGGCGCGGTGGCGACGGTGTTCATCACCGTGATGCTGCGCCGCCATGGCCAACAGACGCTGTTCGCCACCGCGCTGAGTCTGATCCTGGGCGGCGCCATCGGCAATGTGATCGACCGGTTGCTGCACGGCTATGTGGTCGACTTCATCCAGGTGCATGCGGGCGGCTGGTATTTCCCGTCCTTCAATATCGCCGACAGCGCGATCACGGTCGGCGCGGTTCTGTTGATCTGGGATGAAGTCCGCCGCGTACGGCGCGGCTGACGCCTGATTAAAGCGGGCGGACTGCTGGAAAGTCCGCTGGTGCGCAGCCCCCGCCATGCTCTACGCTGCGCGGATGACGCAGACCAAACCGCTTGAACCGCCGCCGCTCGACAATTCCTTCAACATCCCGCTACGCCCGCTGAGCCTGCGCGACCCGCTGCGCTGGTTGCGTGCGGGTTGGCGCGACTTTTGCCGCGCTCCCGCCATCGGCCTGTTTTATGGCCTTTGCTTCATGCTGATGGGCTGGGCGATTCTGGGTGTGTTTCGACATGCACCGATTTACACCTTGGCCTTGTCGGCGGGCTTTTTGTTGGTCGGACCCTTGATGTGTTTGGGCCTCTACCAGGTGAGCGCAAGGCTGGAGAGGGGTGAAAAACCGACCTTGCTGGACTCGCTGACCGCATGGCGGCGGCGCCTGTCGCAGATCGCCATCTTCGGCGGCGTGCTGTTGATTCTGGAGATGATCTGGGGGCGCGCCGCGCTGATCGTTTTCGCCGTTAGCTTTGACGGCATGCCGGACTTTGCCGGCTCGATCACCAAGCTGCTCGACCCCGAGAACCTCAGCTTCATCGTTGCCTACCTGGCCGTGGGCGGTCTGTTCGCTGGTCTGATCTTTTCAATCAGCGTGATTGCCATGCCTATGCTGTTGGCCCGCCAAGCCGATGCCGTCACAGCCGGTCTGACCAGCCTGCGCTTGGTGCTGGCCGAGCCTGCTGTGATGCTGTTCTGGGGCTTCTTGATCACCAGCATCGTGGTGCTGGCCCTGCTGCCTTGGTTCAGCGGCCTGCTGATCGCAGGACCCGTGTTGGGCCATGCCAGCTGGCACGCTTACCGGGCCGCCGTCGTCGACTAAGCCACAATATCGGGTTTGCTCCCGACTTAGCCCCTGCCTGCGCAGATTCCTCATGCTCGACTTCTCTTGTTTGACGCACTACGACTGGCTCGACGTGCCCATGTGGGTGTTTGACGCCGAGCGGCAACGCAATCTTTGGGCCAACGCGGCCGCCCTGCGCTTTTGGCAGGCGGGCAGCGCGGAGAAGTTTTTGTCCAGCGATTTCTCCGACACCAGCGAAGCGGTGCGCGAGCGTTTGGCCGTTACCGCCGCCGACCACAGCCAGGGCAAGATCGTGCGCGAGCAGTGGACGCTCTACCCGAAAGGCCAGCCCACCACGGCGATGCTGGTGTCGCGCGGCATCCTGACCCCGGACCGCCGCCAAGTGATGCTGTTTGCGGCCGACTCATTGGCCAGCGGGGCCGACCTGAGCGCGCTGCGTGGCATCGAGGCCTTGCAGCACACCTCCGTGCGCGTCGCAATGTACAGCCTGAAGGACGGCAGCTGCCTGATGCGCAACCCCGCCGCTGCCTTGACGTTTTCACAAGCCAAGCCAGCCCCTAGCGCCCAGCAGGCCGAACTTGAGGCCATCTTTGCCCTGCCCGAGGACGCCGCGCATGTGGTCGCGCAAGTGCGGGCGGGCCAGAGCGTCAAGGCGGACTTCGAGCTGCGCACCAGCGCCGGTCTGTGCTGGCACGGCATCAACGCCAGCCCGATGCGCGACCCCGCCACCGGCGAGGCGGTCTTGCTTCTGAATGCCCGCGATATTGCCGACCTGAAAGCCAGCCAGGCGGCGCTGGAAACGGCGCGTGAGGCCGCCGAAGCTGCCAGCCAGGCCAAGAGCAGCTTCCTGGCCAATATGAGCCACGAGATCCGTACGCCGATGAATGGCGTGCTGGGTCTGACCGAGCTGGTGTTGCTGACCGAGCTGACCGACAAGCAGCGCAAATTCATCGAGCTGGCCCACAACTCGGCCAAGGGGCTGATGGTCATCATCAACGACCTGCTTGACGTGGCCAAGATTGAGGCCGGCCGGGTGCTGATCGAGCAGTCACCGTTCTCGCTGCACGACTGCCTGCGCGAGGCCCTGCACCCGCTGCTGCTGCAAGCGCATGAGAAAGGCATACAGCTGCATGCACGCGTGCAGCCGGGCGTGCCGCAACGCGCCATCGGCGACGCGCTGCGGCTGCGCCAGGTGCTGGTCAATCTGGTCGGCAATGCGTTGAAGTTCACCGAGAAGGGCGAGGTGCGGGTTGAAGTGCAGATGGTTGAGGCGCTGCCAGTTGAGGCTGACGTGGCATCGGCAACCGAAGTTGGGCT
>NZ_JANNMI010000301.1:0-21281 GCF_031397715.1 Roseateles sp. | reverse complement strand
CCGAGTCAACGAAGCGTGGCAACGCCGCATTTGGATTTCCGCTCTGGGCACTTTGTTGTCGCCCATCCCTTGGCATCGAATGACTGGTTTTGGCCGGGCGCTTGAGGCCGAGAAACCATGGCAGGCAACTGTCGCGAGATTGACGACCATTTTTCAACAGAATCGGCACTAAGCAGCCTTGGGACTGAAAGCGTTCCGCCCTCATCCACCCTCAGCCGCGCGCCTGCGGTGCCAGCAACGGCAGCGTGATGTGCACGCTGGTGCCCTGCCCCAGCGCCGACTCAATTTGCAAGGAGCCGCCCAGGGTCGTGCTGACCAGGTTGTCGATGATGGACATGCCCAGGCCGCTGCCGCCTTTGCCGATCTTGGTGCTGAAGAAGGGGATGAAGAGCTTCTCCAGGGTCGCTGCATCCATGCCGCGGCCGTTGTCGCGGCAGCTGATGCGCACATGGTTGGCGCCGGCCGCCTCGGCGCTGATCAGCAGGGCGCCACCGTCGGTCATGCCTTCGAATCCATGTAAATAGGCGTTATTGATCAAATTGGTCAAGACTTGCCCGAGCGGCCCCGGGTAGCTGTCGAGCGTGATGCCTTCCGGCACGTTCAAGCTGATCAGATGCGGCTGCCGGCTCAGGCTCGGGCCCAGCGCCTCCAGCAACTCCTGGACGGCGCCGCGCAGGTCGAAACGCCGCCGCTGCTCACTGGCCTGATCGGTGGCCACTTGGCGGAAGCTCTGCATCAAATCGAGCGCCCGGTCCAGATTGCGCACCGCCAACTCGCTGCCCTCGCGAACCCGGCCCACAAAGCGCTGCAGTTCGCTGCGCCGCAAACCGCCCTTGACCACCGCCTGCGCAAACTCCCTGGCCAGGGCGGCCACCGTGTTGGCGCTGATCAAGCTATTGCTCAGCGGCGTGCTCAGCTCATGCGACACGCCCGCGGCCAAGGTGTTGAGCGTGGCGCGCGCCTCGCTGCGGGTCAATTCTTCCTGCGAGTGGCGCAGCTTCAGCATCGCCTCCTCCAGCTCGGCGCCGCGTTGCGCCACGCGCTGCTCCAGCGTGCTGTTGAGTTCAAGAATGCGCGCTTCGGCCTGTTTGCGATCACCAATCTCCACCATGGTGCCGGCAATCAGCAACGCTCGCCCCTGCGGGTCTCGGCGCAACACCTTGCCGCGCGCGGACACCCAGACCCAGCTGCCGTCGGCGTGAGGGCGCCGATATTCGGCCTGGTAGTCCTCGCTCTCGCCGCGCAAATGCATCAACAGTCTTTGCTTGATCATCGCCTTGTCACCCGGGTGGCAATCGTCAAACCAGCGGTAGTTTGGCTTGGCGCGGAAGGCCGCTAGAGTGAGGCCGCCGATCTCGGCCCAGCGCTCGTTGACCTGCATTTCCTCGGTCTCGAAGTCATATTCCCAGCTGCCGGCGCCGGTGCCGTCGATGACGTTCTGCAGCCGCTGGCGCTCGGCCAGCAGCGACTGCTGCGCCGTTTGCAGCGTGCGCCTGGTGCGCTGCAAACGCACGGTAGCGAGCATCAGCAGCAAGGTGCACAACAAGCCCGCCGTCAGGACCCACCCGGCATTGACCGCGGGCAGTGCGGCGGCGTAGGCCGGTCGCGGGTGTAAGGCCAACTGCCAAACCCGCCCCGCCACATTGATGGACTTGACCCGGTCACCGGCCTGTGCGGTCAATGCGGCGTCGCCCGCGGGCGGGCGCAAATCGCTGTTCGCCCCAATGGCGGTGTAGATCGGCCGGCTCAACGACACCGCTTGGTCGTAGACCAATACATCCAGTTGTTCGGCATTGGCGCGCTTGGCGGCATGTTGCAAGAGCAGCGGCAGCTCGACCACCACGGCAACATAGCCGCGCGCCTTGGGCTGCGCTGGGCTCGGCGACGTGCCCTCCACCGGGACGGCGGCCGTGATCGCAAAACCAAAGGCCGTGGAGGCCGGGATATCGCCGCGCAGAATCCGAAAACTCTCCGACGCGACCGGCACGCCGAGCGCTGCGGCGCTCAGTTTGGAGGCCATGCGCAAGCCATCGGCTCCGAGGTTGAAGCCTAGCGCGGCGCCCTGCTCGGGCCAGGCATAGAGAACCGGCACATAGTCGGCACGCAGCGGTGCTGCCGCCCAGACGCCGGTCCGCTCGTTCGGCTCGATGATGCGGTACTCGCTCAAACCCTGGGCTCGCGCAGCGGCCTCGAACCGAACGCGCTCGGGCCCCGCCACAATCGGCTGCCACTCCAGCACCCGCACGCTCGGCAGCTGGCGGATCAGGCCCTGCGCATAACGGTTGAAGTCGGCGCGCTGCAGCTGCGGCTGCAGCGCCACCATCAAGGCGCTGCTGCGCGCCGCCTCGACCGCACGCGCCAACTCCAGCTCCACCGAACTCAGCACCGCCTCAAACGCCGCGCTGAATATTTCATCGCGCCGCAAGGCCTCGGCTTTAAGCAGCGACTGATAGCCCAGGTAACTGATGGCGCTGCCGGCGACAGCGATGGCCGCAATCAGCAGCGCATCCAGCAGGCGCGGGCCCATGGCCTTTTGGGAGCTCGGCGCGTTTGCGTCCACTCGATTCGACATGACTCGGCTGGGTTCGGTGCCGGCCTTACTCGCCGGGCAGTTTGGGGATCTTCAGGCAGGGCTTGCTCGGCTCATGGCGACTCTTCAGCCGGTAGATCAGCTCGCGCTCGACGCCGTCCACATTGCTGGCCAGATCAAGCAGCACGGGCTGGCCCTTGAGCACCTGCTCGAAGAATTGGCAGACATACACCTGCCCATTCATTGCACCTTTGCCGAAGACCTCGTGGTCTTCGTCCTTGTTGCCCAAGGCGCCCATCCGGCTGATGTCGATATAGGTTGCCAGCGGTGCCAGCGGCTGCTCGGTGCCCAGGCCCAGACCCAGAGCGTGGTGGCCGGGCGCGCGGCCATCGGTGGCGCGCCGCAGCACCTGGTCATCTGAATTGATGGTGACGTAGACCTTCTCGCGTTGCGCCAGGCGGTTGAGCCAGACCGAGTGGCCCTCGTCATCGGCATCCGGCTGGGTCAATAGCACCGCCGAAAACAGCTGCTTGACGCCCGGCCAGAAGCCCTTTTCAAGCGCCTTCTCGACCACAACGGCCCCCATGCTATGGGCCAGCAGCGCCATTTTGGGCGCCTTGGGCTGGGCGGCGCTGTGCTTGATCAAGGCCTCCAGCACCGCGCCGAGCGCCTTCGCGCCCGCCTCGGTGTGGCTGAGCGGCAGTTCCCGGTCAAGAAAATGCAGGCCCTCGAAGGCCGCATCCCAATTGAACATCAGCACCTTGGCGTCATAACCCAACTCAAGTTTATGCACCGCCAACCCCTTGGTGAAGGTGCCGCCCTTGAGGCTTTTGCTGGGCTCCTTGCCACGCCCGTGAACGAACAGAATCAAGGGCTTGTTGGCTGCCTCCAAGCCGTGCATCACGGTCTCGAACTGGTCAATTCGCCAACCCTTGCCGTCCGATGTATACAAGGGCGTGTCGGCATTGAAATGAAGCTTGGACATGGGATCTCCTGAGCTGGCTTGGCTTGAAGCGGGGTTTACAGCAGCTCAGAGAATAAGACCGCGGATCGCACAGCCGACCCAAGGCAAACCCTGACCTGGGGAGAATTTGAGCGGTCGGGTCAGACTTTGAAGAAGCGATTGCGGCTGTCCAGCTCGCGCACGATCAGGGCCCACACCGCGACGAAGGCCAAAGCAAAAGCGAGCGACTGCCCAAACGGCTCGCTCTTGGCCAATTCAGAAATCACACAGGCTGGTCAAGGCCGGCTTGGCCGGCGGCACGTTGTCGATCTGTGCAACACCCGCGGCCCGCAGGCGCGCCACTTCGGCATCGACCTGCGCCGGGCTCAACACCTCGTTGCGGGCGTGAAAGACCCAGTCCACATCTTGCTCGTAACGGCGCGCCTGCTCGGTCTTCGGCAACAAACCGGCGGGCGAGAACCACAGATTGAAGTTGATCGACATCGGCGCCACAGGGTAGGTCCGGCCGCCGTGTGTGGCGATATGCCGGCCGTCGAGGAAGAGCTTTACGCGGCCTTCGCTGACCTGCATCATCAGCTGATGCCAGCCGTCCAAACTGCCAAACTCCTCGTGCTGCTGGTTATGCGCTTGCCAGGGCTCCAGCTGTACGGTCTGCCAGGCGATGCCGTAGAGCCGGGTCTGCTCGCTGCCCCAACCGCCATTGGGCAGGTACTCCCAGTCCATCTCTGAAAAATCGGGGTCGAAGTCATGCTTGAGCGGCGTCACCGCGTAGAAAGTCTGTATCACCGGATCGCCGTCAACGCCGGCCACCGGCTTGTCCGTGAAGCGGATACGGGCGGCATAGGTGCCCGCCAGGTACTTGCGCGCATGGCAGAGCTGGGCTTGGCTGGTGCCGACCCCTGTGCCATCGGTACTGGCCGTTATGCGCAAGAGCCGGTTGACCGCGTTCGACGGGTCATCCAGCAAGCTGAACTGCTTGGCGCTCCAGCTAGCACCCGCTACACCCGGGTGACCGGCCTTGTTGCGTGGTGTCCAGCCCTTGGCGATGAGCGCCGCCGGGTCGGCGTAGCTGAAGTCGTCAAAAAAGCGCTCCGGCTGAGCCTGCACGCCCGCGCCCAACAGGGCGCAAAGCCAGATGAGGCGTTTCATGGCGCGGCGACCGCCACCGGCTTGGGGAACTTGACAAAGAACATCAGAATCAGCGCCGGCACGCCGCAGGCAATCGTCCAGAGGAAGAACTGCTGATAGCCCAGCGCCACCTGCACATCGCCGCTGATGGTCTTGGAGAAGATGAAGCCCAGCTGCATCACGCCCGAGCCCAGCGCGTAATGGGCGGTCTGGAACTTGCCGGGTGCCACGGCCTGCATGATGTACAAAATCATGCCGACGAAGCCAAAGCCGTAACCAAACATCTCCACGGCGACCGCGCCGCCGATATGCAAGGTGTCCTGCGGCAGGGTCAGGCTCAGATAGTAGAAGACGATATTGGGGATCGCCATTGCCAGAATCAAGATCGGCATGGCCCGGCGCAAGCTCAGCCAGGAGGTGAAATAGCCACCCAGGATGCTGCCCACAAGAAAAGCGCCGGTGCCGACCGTGCCATAGATGCTGCCGACTTGCTCGGTCGTGAGCCCCAGGCCGCCCTTGTCACGCGCCTCGATCAGGAACAGCGGCCCGATGGTCTGCACCTGGCCCTCGGCGAAGCGGAACAACACAATGAACAGGATCGCCATCCAGATGCCGGGCTTCAGCAAAAAGTCGCCGATCACGTCCTTCAGCGTGCGCAAGATGCCGGCCGCCGTCAGGTCGCTGGTTTCGGTGTTCAGCGTGCCGGGCAAGGCCCAGGCGTTGTAGGACGCCAGCAGCGCCAGCAGCACGGCCAACAGCGCAAAGATGGTCGACCAGGCGTTGAACACGCCGATGGTCTTTTCCAAATGACCGGCCAACACCAGCAGGCCGCCCAGGGTCAGGAACTTGGACGCGTTGAAGAACGCACCCTGCCAGCCGGCATAGGCTGCTTGTTGCTTGGCATCGAGCGCGGCCATATAGAGGCCGTCGCAGGCAATGTCATGGGTGGCGGCGGCATAGGCGATCAAGAACAGCACCGCGATGCTGGCGGCAAAATACATCGGCATCTGCACCGCCAAGGCCATCAGCGCCAGCCCCACAGCGCCGGTAAATTGCATCGCCACGACGATCAGCTTTTTGCTGCGCGCCAGCTCCAGGAACGGGCTCCACAGCGGCTTGATCGCCCAGGCCAGGCCCAGCAGACCGGTCCAGCGTGCGATCTGGTCATTCGGCACGCCCATATTCTTGAACATCAGGCCGGCGATCAGCATCACCACAAAGAACTGCATGCCCTGCACAAAGTACAGGCTGGGCACCCAGCTGATCGGGGAGCGCAACTTCGGAGTCGAGGTGCTCATCAGGCTCAGTCCAGATTGACGGGTGACTTCGCAGTGGCGCGGCAACGCCCCTCCAGCCAGGCCTTCAAACCGGCCAAGGCGCCGTCGGCATAACCCCAGGTCACGACGGTTGGCACCGGCACATCATGGGCTTGGAACGGATTCCACAGCACCAGATGCAGATCGGGCCGCCAGTTCTGCGCGTTGCCGCCATAACGCATCCGATGCGTGGAGGCGACGATATTGAGGCGGCCGTCCTGCGGCACCTGGGCCCAGTCCAGCGCCAGGATGTCGTCCACATACTGAATCTGCGCGTTCGGAAAGGCGGCGAACAGATCGACGATCTGCTGGCCCAAGGGTCCGGCTTCCGACACCCCGTCGGTCGGCACCTCGGGCTGCACGAACACGCGCAGCGCCGCATCCAGCGCAGGCGGCGTGGCGCCGCGCAGCGCCGTCAAACCGGCGGCCCAGGCCCGGCGCATCAGCTCATCATCGGCCGCACGCGGCGCACCGTCGTAATCGTCGTGGCGCACCGGATAGGCAAGGGCCAGCTTGTCCAACCGAGCGCAGGCGACACGGCCCTGCTCGGCCGTCAGCTCGCCGCTGGCGAAGGCATTAACCAGGGCCTGAATCGACTTGCCCTGCTCGTCCAGATCGCCCTGGGCCAGGATCATGTCGGCGCCGGCCTGGATCGCCATCACCGCCGCGCGGGCGTAGCCGTAGCGCTCGAAAATCGCCTTCATCATCAGCGCGTCGGTGATGACGACACCGTCGTAACCCCACTCAATGCGCAGGATGTCGCGCAGGATCTTGGTCGACAGCGTGGCCGGGTGCTCGGGGTCGATCTGCGGGTAGACGATGTGGGCGGTCATCACCGCCGGCGCCTCATCTCTCAGTGCCTTGAACGGCCGCAGCTCCAGCGCGTCCAGCTCGGCGCGGCTCTTGTCCACCGTCGGCAGCGCCAGATGCGAGTCGACGTGCGTGTCGCCGTGGCCGGGGAAATGCTTGACGCAGCAGGCCACGCCCTCCTTCAGCGAGCCGGCCATCCAGGCGCCGGCCAAACGCGTCACCTCATCGGCGTCTTCCGCGAAGCTGCGCTCGGCGATGACCGGGTTGGCCGGGTTGTTATTGATGTCCAGCACCGGCGCGAAGTTCCAGTTCACGCCAATGCTGGCCAGGCCACGCGCGACCGCCGCGCCCACGCTCTCCGCCAGCGCCGCATCTGCCGCCGCGCCCAGCGCCATCGCCGATGGGGCCTGCGGCAGAAAAGTGGCGCGCACGACCGAGCCGCCTTCCTGGTCGAGGCCGATCAGGGCCGTCGGCCCCATCACCGCGCGCAGATCGCGGGTCAGTTGGCGCACCTCGGCCTCGCTGCCGAGGTTTTTACGGAACAGGCAGACGGCGCGCACCTGGTGCTGGCGCAGAAAGGCGGCGGTGGCGGCGTCCAGGGACTTGCCTTGGATGTCGACCATGACCAAACGGCCAGGATGAAAAGCAGTCATGACGGCTGAACTCAGTTGGTCTTGGTGACTTTGGCCAGATGCGGTGGCGCGTCCGGGTTGCGGCCACGCGCACGCGCCAGCGCCTCCACCATCGGGTAGAAGCTCTGTACCACGGCGATCGGGTCCAGATCCTCGTTGCCGGTGCAGCTCAGCGTGAGCTCGGCGCCCGGCGTTCCCGCCGGGGCGGCCAGCAAGACCCGCGCGCCACGGCCGCGCATCTCCTCGGCCAGCGCCAGCAGGCCGGCTTGCGCCGGGCCGCGTGGCGCGAACACCAGCATCGGGTAGCCCTCTTCCACCAGGGCCATCGGCCCATGCTTGACCTCGGCGCCGGAGAAAGCCTCGGCCTGGATGCCGCAGGTTTCCTTAAACTTCAAGGCCGCCTCCATCGCGATCGGCAACCCGGTGCCGCGGCCGATGACGAACAGCTTGTCGGCGTCCTTCAAGACCTCGACTGCCACATCCCAGCGCTGTGCTGCGGCCTGTTCCAGCGCGGCCGGCAGTTGCTCCAGCGCGGCCTGCAGGTCCTCGTCACCACTCCAGGCGGCGACGACGCGGGCGCCGGCGACCAGCTGGCAGATATAGCTCTTGGTCGCGGCCACGCTCAGCTCGGGGCCGGAGCGCAGCGGGAAAACGAATTGCGCGGCGTCGGCCAACGGCGAGCTGTCGGCATTGACGAAGGCGACCGTGCGGGCGCCGCCCTCGCGGAAGAACTTGGTCGGCGCGACCAGATCGGGGCTTTGGCCCGATTGCGAGAACGCCAGCGAGACCAGGCCGTCGCAGATGATCTTGCTCTGGTACAGCGTCACCAGCGACATCGGCAGCGACGTGACCAGGCGGCCCATGCGCGCCATCATCAAGTAAGCCATGTATTGGGCGGCATGGTCGGAGCTGCCGCGTGCCACCGTCAACAAGGTGGTCGGCGGCTGGTCGCGCAGGGCCTGGCCCAGCTCGGCATAGGCTTGGTGATCGTGCGCCAGTTGACGCGCCACGGCGGCCGGGGCGTTGAGGGCTTCTTCTTGCATCCTTGAGGCGTACTTGCTATTGGACATGCTTTCAAGCGAGGTCAATTTCTTCTCCTTCAACGACCACGCGCTGCAACTGCAATTCACGGTCCATCACCACCAAATCCGCCCAAGCGCCGACGACCAGCTGGCCGCGATCACTCAAGCCCATGTATTCGGCCGCATAGCTGGAAACCCGCCGCGACGCGTCCGCGATCTCCAGCCCCATGCCGACCAGATTGCGCAGCGCCTGGTCCATCGTCAGCGTGCTGCCGGCCAAGGTGCCGTCGGGCAGGCGCACGCCGCCCATGCATTTGGTGACGGTGTGGCGGCCCAATTTGTAGTCGCCGTCGGGCATGCCGGCGGCGGCGGTCGAATCCGTGACGCAAAAGGTGCAGGGAATAGCGCGCAGCGCGACCCGGATCGCACCCGGATGCACATGCAAGAGGTCGGGGATGATCTCGGCATAGCGCGCATGCGCCAGCGCGGCGCCGACCATGCCGGGCTCGCGGTGGTGCAGGCCGGTCATCGCATTGAACAAATGGGTGAAGCCGCCGGCGCCCTGCTTGAGTGCGGCTACGCCGTCCTCGTAGGTGCCGGCCGTGTGGCCGATCTGCACCTGGAAGCCGGCCGCGCGCGCTTCAGCAATCAGCGCCAGCGTGCCGGCCATTTCCGGCGCCAGCGTGATCAGCTTGATCGGCGCCAGCGCATGCAGGGCCTGGATCTCGGCCATGCTGGCCGGCTTGGCGAAGTCGGGTTGGGCACCGAGTTTGCCGGGGTTGATGTAGGGGCCTTCGAGGTGCACGCCGAGGATGCGGGCGGCGTTGGGTGCGCGCTGGCGGCAGACCGGGCCAAGTGCGGCCAGCGCCAGCTCGATCTCGGCCAAGGGCGCCGTCATGGTGGTGGCCAGCATCGCCGTCGTGCCATGGCGCACATGCAGACGCGACATCTGCAAGGCGGCGTCGCCGCCCTCCATGGTGTCGCGGCCGCCGCCGCCGTGCACGTGGATGTCGATGAAGCCGGGCAGCACGATGGGCAGGGTCAACTTGTCATGCCGAACTTGACTCTCGCTGACGGGCTCGCCCTCGATGCGGCTGATGCGGCCTTCGCTGATCTCGACAAAACCGCGCAGAAAACCTTGCGGCGTCAGAACATAGCCGTCGATAAGTTGCGCCAACGCCTTAGCCCTCGCGTCGCATCTCGGCGACAAAATCGTAGTAATCGCTGCGGCAATAAGAATGCGTCAGCTCGACCGCCAGACCCGACTCCAAATAGCCCACCCGCGTGATGAACAAGACCGCCTGACCGACCGGCACTTCGAGCAGACCGGCCAGCTTGCTGTCCGCATTGATGGCGCGAATATGCTGCAGCGCGCGCACCGGCGCCATGCCCAAGGTGGCCAGATGCTCATAGAGCGAGGCCTGCACCGCCAGCGGATCGGGCAGCACCGCCTCCGGCATCACCGTCACCTCGTAATTCATCACCACCGCATCGGCCAGGCGCAGGCGCTCTAGCCGGGCGACCCGCTCGCCGGTGCCCAGGCCCAGGCTGAGTTGCTCATCGGGCGCGGCGGCCGTGAAGCTGCGCGTCAACCAGCGCGAACTCGGCTTGAAGCCGCGCTGATGCAGCTCCTCCGAGAAGCTGGTCAGGCGCGACAGCGGCTGCTCCAGCTTGGGCGCGATGTAGTTGCCCGAGCCACGCTTGCGGATGATCAGGCCCTGCTCGACCAGGCGGTCGATCGCCTTGCGCGCGGTCACCCTTGAGAGCCCCAGCGTCTCGGACAAGACCCGTTCGGACGGCAGCGCCTCGTCGGCCTGGTACTCGCCCTGGCGGATCGCCTGCGCCAGCTTGTGGGCCAGCTGCATATACAGCGGCGAAGCTGCGTCGGGGTCGGCTTTGAATTCGAAGGCCATGAGGGTCAACTCTTCTCTGTGCGTTGAAGTGCAGCGCTCACCAGGTGCAAGCCGCCATCGGCAGAATCACCCTGCGGCGACACGCAACGGGCGCGGGTGGCGACGGAAAAATTGGGGGCCAAGCGCAAGGCAACACTGCCGCACAGGGCCAAGGGCAGGCTGGCCTCCGGATCCAAGGCGTGGGCCAGCTTTTCCAGCTCAAACACCGCCTCGGTGACAAAGCCGGCCGCGACCGAATCACTGTCTACACAATCAAAAATCAAGGGCGCCAAACTGGCATAGGCATGTTGGCCGGCCACCGCACCCCAGGCCAACATCGCCTCAGTGCGCCCGCCCGCCACCGCCCAGACCGCCCGCGCCAAACTGCCGGCCGGCACGCGCCCGTCCATCGCCTGGCAGGCATGGCGTACCGCCTTCAGCCCCAGCCAGGCGCCGCTGCCTTCGTCGCCGCCAATCCAACCCCAGCCGCCGACACAGCCGCGCGAACCATCGCGGCGCAAGACGCCGCCGACCGAGCCGGTGCCCGCGGCCACCACGGCACCCGGCTGGCCCGCATGCGCGCCCAACACGGTGGTGAAGCCGTCACCATCCAAGGCCAGCAGCGCGTAGCCGGGCTGCTGCGCCAAAAAATCGGCCGCTTGGCTTGGCACCGTCGCGCCGGACAGGCCGAGCCCGATCGCACAGTCATGCGGCGCCAAGTCAGCCAAACCGGCTTGGCGCGCCGCCGCCTGCACCGCTTGCTGGATATGGCGCCAAGCCTGCTCGGCACCCTGACCCAGCGCCGACGGCCCGGCGTCACCTTGCCCGATTACCCGGCCCTGCAAATCAGCCAGCCGCACACGCGTGCCGGTGCCGCCGCCGTCGACGCCAATCAAGAAACGCGCCGCTCCGTCCGCTTGGGCGACAATTTGGGCGGCAAATTGGGTGTGAGGGGTATCGGTCATGGGCGTCATGGCGATACCAGTCTAATACCAAAATTAATGCCAGTCAATCAAACTGGCATTGGTGTTTACCATAGTGCGCGCTGGGCTGTAGCCCTGTAACGGCCATGCCCGGGCAAAAGAAAGCAGGTATTGCAGCGGTCTTACTCTGGCGGGTGGACGGCAGCGGCTATCCTTGCGATCTTTGTCCTCTTCTTGACTTGAATTGCCCCGCCGTGACAAAAGAAGTCGTGATCACCGAAACCTTGCGGCGCCTGTCGCGGGTGGCGCAGCGCCACCCCAACAGCGCGCTGCTTCGCCTGGCTGCCCTGGAAGAGTCCGCCCGCGCCGCCGGCCAGTTCGCCGCCGCGGCAGATGCGCTGTATGCGCGCTTTTACTTGCTGGAGCATCGCGGCCGAGCGCTGGAACTGCAAGCCAGCCTGGCCAAGGCGCAAAGTGAGCTGGACGCCGACACGCAGCCGCTGCAGGCCTCTCGTTTGCATGAAGCGGCCGGCCGCATTGCCTACCAGCAAGGCGAGTATTTCGAGGCCACCGAACATTGGAGTCAGGCCGCCGAACTGGCCGCCCAGGTACCCGACGCGCGCGCCGGTGCCGCCGCCCGCATCGGCCTGGGCCAGATTCATTACGCTTTTGGCGCCTGGGCGCGGGGCCGCGAGGTGCACGGCGAGGCCGCCCAGTTGCTGGGCGCGGCCGACGACAGCTATCTCGCCGCCAAACTGGCCTTGAATATCGGCGTTGGCCATTTCGAGACCGAGCAGCTCGACGATGCCGAGCGCCACTTCAGCCATGGCCTGGCGGCGGCGCGGCGCGGCCTGCACCGCGAATACGAGGCCGAGGCGCATTGGCAGCTGGCGCGCGCCGCCCTGGCCCGGGGCCGGCTCGACTGGGCCACGGTCGACTGCCGGCTGGCGCTGAGCATCGCGGCCAAGCTCGGCCACAGCTGGCTGGAGGCCGCCGCCAGCCGCACCTGGACCGATATCGCCTTGGCGCGCGGCGATCAACAAGGCGCCATCCGCAGCACCGAACATGGCTTGCTGCTGGCCAAACGCATCCATTCGCGCCCGCAGCAAGCCCAAGCGCATTTGCTGCTGGCCAAGCTGCTGGAGCGCAGCGGCGACAAAGACGCCGCCCTTGCGCATCTCTGGCAACACCTCAGTCTGCAGGCCGAAATCGAGCGCCTCAGCAGCCCGGCCCGGCCCGGGCTGCCAAGCTTCTTTGACCCGAGCACGCAGGCGGCGGAGGCCCAGCTCTTGAGCCTGTCAAACCGGCGTTGGAAGATAGCGACGCTCAGCGACCGCTTGGCCGCGCTGCAGCAACTGTCAGCCGAGGCGCAGCAAATCCTGCAACTAGACCGGGTGCAGTTCTGGTGGGTCGGCGAGGGACCCAACTTCCCGGCGTTGGGCCGGCCGGCGCAGGCGCAATACCTCGATTGGCTGAGTGACTTGGGCAAACCGCAAGCCTTGACTACGGTCAGCAACCACCCCTGCCGGGCCGAGCTCAGCGCACTGGAACAAGCGGCCGGCACGTTGTCGCGCATCGAGCTGCCGCTCTATGTCAAGGGTCAGCTGCGGGGGGTGCTGTGGCTATCGCATTGCCGGCAAAAGCACGCGTGGACTCGGCGGGACCAAATGCACGCCAGCCACCTGGCGCGCTTGTTCGAGTTGGTGCTGATGAACTGATCACAAAGCCCAGGCTAACGCGCGGCCCTGCGCCGCCAGCCAGGCTTGTGCCTGCGAAAAATGCCCGCAGCCAATGAAAGGCAAGGGCGGACGCAGCGCCGACAGCGGCGACGGGTGATTGGCCTGCAAGATCAGGTGCTGCGGGCCGGCAGCCGTGATCAAGCCGGCCTTGGCCTGCGCATGCTTGCCCCAAAGCATGAAAACCTTGGGCGCGGCGTCGGCGGCGGCGGTCAGGATGAGGGCGTCGGTCAAAGCCTCCCAGCCCTGGTTGGCATGGCTGGCGGGTGCGCCGTCCTCGACCGTCAGGGCGCTGTTCAGCAACAACACGCCGCGCTCTGCCCAGGGGATCAGGCTGGCCGACATCGGCGGCTGCTGGCCCAGGTCGCGCTGCAGCTCCTTGAAGATATTGATGAGGCTGGGCGGCGGCCTGACGCCGTCCGGCACCGAGAACGCCAGGCCCTCGGCTTGGGCCGCGCCGTGATACGGGTCTTGGCCCAGAATCACCACGCGGGTCTGCTTCAGCGGCGTCAGGTGCAAGGCACGCAGCGGTTCGGGCGGGTAGATGGTGGCGCCGGCTGCGACGCGTTCGGCGAGAAAGCTCTGCAGTTGCTGGCCGGCAGGGCTTTCAGACCAAGCGTCGACGACAGGCCGCCAGCCGACATCCAGCCCGGTCAGATCCATCTCAAGCAAACACCGCCGCCAAGGCCGCGCCCGGGTCCGGCGCCCGCATAAAGGCCTCGCCGACCAGAAAGGCGTTGACATGGGCCGCCCGCATGCGCTGAACGTCGGCGGCGCCCAAGATGCCCGACTCGGTGACCAGCAGGCGATCGGTCGGCACGCGGTCCAGCAAGCCCAAGGTGGTGTCCAGCGTCACGTCAAAGCTGCGCAGATTGCGGTTGTTGATGCCGAGCAGCGGGGTCGTCAAGCGCAGCGCGCGGTCCAGCTCCGCGCCGTCATGCACCTCGACCAGCACATCCATCCTGAGGCTGAGCGCCAGCGCTTCGAGGTCGGCCATCTGGGCATCATCGAGGCAGGCGGCGATCAGCAGAATGCAATCCGCACCCATCGCCCGCGCCTCGAAGACCTGGTACTCGTCGACCATGAAGTCCTTGCGCAAGACCGGCAGCTCGCAGGCGGCGCGGGCCTGTTGCAGGTAGGCAACCGAGCCCTGGAAGAACTGCGCGTCGGTCAGCACGCTCAAGGCAGCCGCACCGTGTTTGGCATAACTCTCGGCGATAGCGGCAGGCTGAAAGTCGGCGCGCAACACGCCCTTGCTGGGCGAGGCCTTCTTGATCTCGGCGATCACGGCACTCTGACCGGCAGCGATCTTGGCGCGCAGCGCGGCCTCGAAGCCCCGGCTGTCATGTCTTGCTTCCGCCTCCTCACGCTGGCTGGCCAGCGAGCGCTGCTTGCGGGCCAAGGCCAGTTCTTCATGTTTGACCGCAACGATGCGGCGCAGGATGTCGGACATATCAGCCTCGGCTCAAACTTTGTGTGGTGCTGACAAACTGATCCAGCTTGGCACGCGCCGCGCCAGAGGCAATCGCCGCACGGGCCAGCTGAATGCCGCCGGCGATCGAATCGGCCACATTGGCGGCGTACAGCGTCGCGCCGGCGTTCAGGATCACGATGTCGCGCGCGGCGCCCTCTTCGTTGTTCAAAGCGCCAATCAGCATCAGCTTTGACTCTTCCGGCCCGGCCACCTTCAGCGTGCGGTTCGACGCCATCGCCATACCGAAGTCCTCGGGGTGGATCTCGTACTCGCGCACCTCGCCGTTCTTCAGCTCACCGACCAGCGTCGCGGCGCCGAGCGAAATCTCGTCCATGCCGTCCTTGCCGTAGACCACCAACGCATGTTCGGCGCCGAGACGCTGCATCACGCGCACCTGGATGCCGACCAGATCGGGGTGGAACACGCCCATCAGGATATTCGGCGCGCCGGCCGGGTTGGTCAGTGGACCCAGGATGTTAAAGATGGTGCGCACGCCCAGCTCACGCCGCACCGGCGCGATATTCTTCATGGCCGGATGGTGGTTGGGCGCGAACATGAAACCGATGCCGGTTTGCGCCACCGAGGCCGCCACTTGAGCCGGCGTCAGCATGATGTTGGCACCCAGCGCTTCCAAGACATCGGCGCTGCCGGTCTTGCTGGAAACGCTGCGATTGCCATGCTTGGCGACCTGCGCACCTGCCGCCGCAGCGACAAACATCGAACAGGTCGAGATATTGAAGGTGTGGGCGCCGTCGCCGCCGGTGCCGACCACATCGACCAGATGGGGATGGGCGGGCACGGCCAATGGCACCTTGGTCGACAACTCGCGCATCACCTGCGCGGCGGCGGTGATCTCGCCGATGGTTTCCTTCTTGACCCGCAGGCCGGTCAGCAGGGCCGCGGCCATCACCGGCGACATCTCGCCCGCCATGATGCGGCGCATCAGCGTGAGCATCTCGTCGTGGAAGATTTCGCGGTGTTCGATGACGCGGGTCAGCGCTTCTTGGTCGGTAAATGGCATCTTGAATCCTGTCCTACTTATCCAGCGAAATATTCGCGCATGGCGGCGATGGCCTGGTCTACGGCGGCTTCGTCCACATCGAGATGGGTTACGAAGCGCAGCTTGTAGAGCCCGGTGGCCAGCACGCCACGCGCCTTCAAGTAATCCGTCACGCCAGCGGCCTTGAGGCCAAGCACATCGACAAACACGATATTGGTTTGCGGCGCCTCCACCGTCACGCCGGCCAGGCCTTGCAGCCCGGCCGCCAGGCGCTGCGCTAACAGATGGTCATCGGCCAAGCGCCCCACCTGGTGGTCGAGCGCGTAATGCGCCGCTGCCGCCAACACGCCGGCCTGGCGCATGCCGCCGCCCAGCATCTTGCGCCAGCGCCTGGCTTGTTGGATGAAGGCGGCCGAGCCGCACAAGGCCGAGCCCACCGGCGCGCCCAGGCCCTTGGAGAAGCAGACCGACACGCTGTCGAAATACTGCGTTATCTCACGGGCTGCCGCGTAGGGGTCACCACCCGCGGCCACCGCCGCATTGAACAGCCGCGCACCGTCCAGATGGCGCGCCAGCCCATGCTTTTGAGCCAAGGCCGAGGCTTCGGCCAGATAGGCCAAGGGCAGCACCTTGCCGCCAATCGTGTTCTCCAACGTCAGCAAGCGCGTACGGGCGAAATGCACATCGTCGGGCTTGATGCTCGCCTCGATGTCGGCCAAGGCCAGCGAGCCATCGGCCTGGTGATTCAGCGGCTGCGGCTGGATCGAGCCCAAGACCGCCGCGCCGCCACCCTCCCAGCGATAGGTGTGGGCGAACTGGCCGACGATGTACTCGTCACCGCGCTGGCAATGCGTCATCAAGGCACAGAGATTGCTTTGCGTGCCGGTCGGCATGAACAGCGCCGCTTCGAAGCCCAGTCGCTCGGCGACGGCCTGTTGCAGTGCATTGACGCTGGGGTCGTCGCCAAAAACATCATCACCAAGCTGCGCTGCAGCCATCGCTTCGCGCATGCCGGTCGTCGGCTGAGTCACGGTGTCACTACGGAAATCGACAGTTTTCATGGCCTACAGCGCCAACGTTAGGAAATTCTTCAGCATCGCGTGGCCATGCTCGCTGAGTATCGATTCCGGGTGGAACTGCACGCCCTCCAGCGGCGTCGCCGTGCCGGCCAGCTCGCGGTGGCGCACGCCCATGATTTCGCCATCTTCGCTGCGCGCGGTGACGTCCAACACCGCAGGCATGGAGGCCTCCTCGATCACCAGCGAGTGATAGCGGATGACGCTGAACTCCTTGGGCAGGCCCTTGAATACGCCCTTCTCGTCGGTGGTGATGATGCTGGCCTTGCCGTGCATCTGGCGCTGCGCGCGCACAATCTTCCCGCCCAGCGCCGCGCCCATGCTTTGGTGGCCCAGGCAGACGCCCAGGATCGGCAACTTGCCCATGAAGTGCTGGATCGCCGCCACGCAGATACCGGCCTCGGCCGGCGAGCAGGGGCCGGGCGACAGCACCAGGTGGTCGGGCTTCATCGCCGCGATCTCCTCCAGCGTGATCTCGTCGTTGCGAGCCACGCGCACCTCGGCGCCGAGTTCCCCAAAATACTGCACCAGGTTGAAGGTGAAGCTGTCGTAGTTGTCTATCATCAAGAGCATGTTTGTCTCCAAGGCAAGCCCGGACGCAGAGTTCGCTGAGGGACGCAAAGTCCGCAGAGTTCACAACTGATTCACGAGCCGCCTCAATCCCTTCAACAGAGTCGGCTGATTGAAGTTAATCAGCAGACCAAGACGTTTATCACTGAGTCGCAGATAAGAAAGGAGCTGAGCTTCATGCTGCGGGGACAAAGCATCCACCGCCTTGAGCTCCACCAGCACACAGTCCCGGACCAAGAAATCGGCTCGATACGACACACCGAGGTCTTGCCCTTTGTATATGGCTCGAATGCCAAGCTCGCGCTCGAAAGAGCAGTTCCGCAATTGAAGCTCAATCGCCAGCGCATTGGCGTAGGCCGACTCCAGCAGCCCTGGCCCCAGGCAGCGGTGGACTTCCACAGCCGCACCAATCACCATTTCGCTGACTTGATTTTCAATCACCTCCGCGACCTCCGCGTTCCTCTGCGCACTCTGCGTCCGAATTTACGAGTTCTAAAACCCCTCCTCAACCAACTCCGCCGCCCGGATCAACGCTCTCGCCTTGGCCTCGGTCTCCAGCCACTCTAGCTCGGGCACCGAGTCGGCCACCACGCCGGCCGCGGCTTGAACGTACAGCGTCTCGTCCTTGATGATGCCGGTGCGGATGGCGATGGCCAGGTCCATGTCGCCGGCAAAGCTCAGGCAACCGACCGCGCCGCCATAGATGCCGCGCCGCCATAGATGCCGCGCTTGACCGGCTCCAGCTCGTCAATGATCTGCATCGCGCGGATCTTCGGCGCGCCGCTCAGCGTGCCTGCCGGGAAGCTGGCGCGGAACACGTCCAGATTGCTGACGCCGTCGTTCAAGATGCCTTCGACATTGCTGACCAAATGCATCACATGCGAGTAGCGCTCGACCACAAACGCATCCGTCACCTTGACCGAGCCGGTCTTGACGATGCGGCCGATGTCGTTGCGGGCCAGGTCGATCAGCATCAGATGCTCGGCCAACTCCTTGGGATCGGCCTTCAGCTCGCGCTCCAGGGCCAGGTCTTGCTCGGGTGTGCCGCCGCGCGGGGCGGGTGCCGGCCAGCGGGCGGATGGTGACCTTGTCGCCGTCGGGCGAATGCTCCTGGCGCACCAGGATCTCGGGCGAGGCGCCGACGATCTGGAACTCGCCCATATCGTAGAAATACATATACGGGCTGGGGTTCAGCGAACGCAGCGCCCGGTACAGGCTCAGTGGAGATTCGGTGTAACGCTTGCGCAGGCGCTGGCCGATCTGCACCTGCATCATGTCGCCGGCAGCGATGTATTCCTTGGCTCGCAACACCGCCGCCAGATAGTCGGCCTTGGCGAATTCACGCTCGACCGGGTGTGCCTGGCCGCGTTTGACCACCGGCGCGGAGACGCTGTAGGCCAGCTTGTCGCGCAGCTCGGTCAGGCGTTTTTGCGCCTTGAAGAAAGCCTCGGGCTGGCTCGGATCGGCGTAGACGATCAAATAGAGCTTGCCGCTGAGGTTGTCGATGACCGCCAGCTCCTCGCATTGCAAGAGCATCACATCGGGGGTGTCGATGCCGCCAGGCATTTCAGCGTCCTTGCCAAAACGGGCCAGCTTCGGCTCGATATAACGCACCGCGTCATAGCCGAAATAGCCTGCCAAGCCGCCACAGAAACGCGGCATGCCGGGCCGCAGCGCAACCTTGAAACGCTGCTGATAGGCAGCGATGAAGTCGAGTGGGTTGCCGGCATGAGTCTCGACGACCTGTCCGTCACGGATCACCTCGGTCAGCAGGCCGCGGCTTTGCAGCACGGTGCGGGCCGGCAGGCCAATGTAGGAGTAACGCCCAAAGCGCTCGCCACCGACGACCGACTCCAGCAGGAAGCTGTTGCGCCCGCCTTTGCCTCCGTAAGCCCCTGCCCCCGAGCAGAGCTTGAGGTAGAGCGAGAGCGGGGTTTCAAGATCGGCGAAGGCCTCGCTGATCAAGGGAATGCGGTTGTAGCCGAGCGCGGCCAGGCTTTTAAATTCAAGTTCGGTCATCATCAAGTCCAACCCTAGCAAAAGCGCGCCGGTCATCTATCGGGGCGCGCCGCAAAAATAACCGGGCACTTGGGCTGACCTGGCTCTACAGAGTGGTCAAAGGTCAGGCTCAAGCGTCATCAAACGAGCAGCGGGCGGGCGGCGCCAGGGCCAGGCTCCCCGGTCGTGAGACCCCTTGATGAAGTTGCGTGTGATGAACATCAATTCAGTGTATCAGCCGGGTGGGCCGTCTTGCCCACTACACCCAACGGTGCGCGGCCCTACTGCCCTTTGAACAAGCCCTGAAACTGCCGCGACACCGGCAGCTTCTCATCACGCCCCTTCAGCGTGATGTGCATCGAGCTTTCGTCCACCCGCAACGCGCTGGCGATGCAGCGGCTGTTGACCAAAACGCTGCGGTGCAGCTGCCAAAACACCTCGGCGTCCAGCCCGGCCAGCAACTCCTTGAGCGGGGTGCGGATCAGCGCTTCGCCGCCTTGGTAGACCACGCGGGTGTAGCGGCTGTCACTCTCAAAATAGATCACCTCGTCGGGTGCAATCAGCTTGATCTCACGGCCTAGCGAGGCCTGGATCGGACGCATCGCAGGCTTGGGGCTGGGCAGCATTTGCTGTAAAAGTTTGTGCAGAGCGGCCGTTTGAGGCGCGGCCGAGCTCATGCGCGCCCGCACCCGCTGCAGCGCCTGCACCAGCCGCGCGTCCTCGACCGGCTTGAGGCAGTAGTCGACCGCCCCGGCCTCGAAGGCCGACAGCGCGTGGTCGCCATAGGCGGTCACGAACACCACCTGCGGCGGCGCAGCCAGCTCGCTCATGCGGCGCGCCACCTCCATGCCGCTCAGTCCCGGCATGCGGATGTCCAAGAAGCACAGCGCCGGTTCGTGCGCGAGGTAGTCGTCCCAGGCGTCGACACCGTTCTCACTGGCGGCCACGATCTCCAGCTCGGGCCACAGCCGCTTCAGTGCGGCGCGCAGCTGCTCGCGCGGGCCTTCTTCGTCGTCGGCGATCAAGGCGGTGCTCATGCTGTTGGTTCCAGGGTTTGAATTTGCAGGCGCGCCAGACATCCGGGTGACAAGGGGGTCAGCGTCAAGTGCGCGCGTTCGCCGTAGAGCAGCTGCAGGCGTTCGCGCGAGTTCGTCAGGCCGACACCGTCTTGAGCGCCTGCGGCCAGGCCAGCGCCGTCATCGCGCACCTCGATCAAGACCTGACCCTCGGCCGGCCTGGCTGTCACCATGACCATGATGCTGCCGCCACGCAGCGAAGGCTCAATGCCGTGGCCGACCGCGTTCTCCACCAGCGTCAACAACAGCCCCGGCGGCAGCAGCCATAGCGACTCGTCCACGCCAGCCCCAACTTCGATCTGCCATTGCAGTCTTGTGCCCAGCCGCGCCTGCATCACCTCCAGATAGCTGCGCACGATCTGCAGCTCCTCGGTCAGATTGAGGCTCTCGCGCTCGAACATCGGCAAGGTGGCGCGCAAGTAAGACGTGAAGGAGCGCAGCGTACTGGCGGCGCGCGGATCTTGGGTGTCAACCCAATGCTGGACCGAGGCCAGCGTGTTGAACAAGAAATGCGGCTGGATCTGAGCGCTGGCGAGGCGCCGGGCGAGCTTGAGGTGAAGGGCCTGCTCGTCCAATTCACGCAGACGGCCGGCGATTTGCTGCGAACGAATCAGCACCAGGAAGAACCAGGAAATCATCGCCAGCGTCACCACCGCCACAATAATCAGCGTGAGCGCCTTCCGATCGTCTCGCTCCAGGTCTGGACCCAGCCCGAAGGGATGAAACTTCAGCAACAGCGCGGCCCCTATCATCACGGCCGCCGTGGCCAAGCTGCTCAGATTCAAGCGCCGTCGGGTCGGCTCCCGCCACAAGGTTTTGGCCACCCACAGGGCCAGCCAACTTAAGCCTAGGCCCAACAGCGCGGCCCAGTGCATCAGGCCGCGTGCCAACACATTGGAATTGATCGCCAGCAACACAAACACATTGCTGTAGACGTAATAGTCAATCGACTTGGGCCAGGGCTGCTGGCCGGCGCGTGCCATCTCAATGGCCGAGAAGACGCGCTTCGGGCCCGGCCAGATCCATTGAGTCCAGTCGAGCTTGAGCTTGTCTGATTCGGCGGGGACGGGTGTTGAGCAGCGCATGGCCGGCAGTCTAGGTCAGCCTAGCCACGTCGCCAGCGCGAATGCGGCG
>NZ_JANNMI010000028.1:0-9199 GCF_031397715.1 Roseateles sp. | reverse complement strand
AGGTCAGCACGGTCTCGACCTCTTTGCGCAGCGGCTGACCCGAGCTGACGGCATTGACGCGCGACTGGCCGTAATCGGCGTTGCCTGAGTAGCTCGACGAATAGTCGTAGCCGTACACCTGGTTGCTGGGCGCCGAGCTGACCTGGGTGAGGCCATCGGCCATGATGCTGCCCTCGAAGGTCGCCGCGTGTGCGGCTGAGGCATTGAGCAACCAGACCGCCGCAGCGACCAGGGTCAGACGAAAGGCGGGCACACTGTCGCAGCGAAGATTAATGGCGGTCTCGGTTAGGCGGTTGAGGGGCCGAGTTTCAAGGCGCCGATCTGGACCGCTCAGCTGCAAGGCTTGGCGCCGCCTTGTTCCTATGTCGAGCTGCTGTTTCACGCCGGCTATCTGGACGCGCGCCGCCTGCTCAGCTTGGTGCAGGCTTGGCGCAACTTGTTTGCTTCGATCCAGCCTCAGCTCTTGCTGGCCGACCATGCCCCGACCGCCCAACTGGCGGCCCGCACGCTTGGCGGCATGGCCACGGCGGTGATGGGCACCGGCTTCTTCATCCCACCGGCGGTGGCGCCGCTGCCGAGTTTTCGGGAATGGGAGCGCGTGGACCCGGCCCGGCTGGCGCAGACCGAGGCGCGGGCGCTAGCGACCTGCAATGCCTTGCTGGCGCAGTTCGAGGCGGCGCCGCTCACCGCCCTGCATGACTTGGTCGCCGCCGATCAGCAGTTCTTGCTGACTTGGCCTGAGCTTGACCATTACGGCGCGGCTGATGGCGGTTCACCCGGGCGGCAGCACGCGCAGTATTGGGGCCCGCTGCCGGCGCGTGACCAGGACGGGCCGGCGGTGTGGCCGGTCTTGCCCATGACTGCGACTGCGACCGAGCCCGACCGCCCGCGGCTGTTCGCCTATTTGAAGGGTGAGTACGGCGGTGTCGAGCGGGTGTTGCAATGCCTGCGCGCCGGGCCCTGGCTCAGCCTGGTGCATGTGACGGGCCTGCGCCCAGACATGCGCCAACGCTTCACGCATGCCAACTTGGCCTTCAGCGACGGCCCAGTGGCCATGGCCGCAGCCCTCAGCCAGGCGCAGGCGGTGCTCTGCCATGCCGGCTCCGGCACCGTCTGCTCCGCCTTGCAGGCCGGCGTGCCGGTGCTGATGCTGCCCATGCATGCCGAGCAACTGCTGTTTGCGCGGCGAGTCAAAGCGGCGCAGGCGGGTCACTATGTGTTGGAGGCCGACTTGGCCAAGCAACTTCCCGCCGCCTTGCAGCAAGTGCTGGTGGCGGGCGCGCTGCGCACTGGCGCGCAGGCGTTGGCGGCCCGCCATGGCGCGACCCAAGCGGGTGATGTGGCCTTGCGTGTGGCGCTGCGCTGCGAGGCTTTGATGGCCGGCCCGGACCCGTCGGCGTGATCGTCTACAGTCTGGCGCTTGCGCTTGCGCTTACCTGCCCCCTCACTTCAACGATGCCTGCCATGCCTTCTTCCGCGCCCGCCTCTGCGGCTCGCCCCAGCACCACGCTGGCCGAACTGCTGATTGCCGTCCTGCTGCCGTCCCTGGTCCTGATGCTGCTCAGCAGCGCCGAGCGGCTGGGCAATGTCGGCGCGCTGCTGCTGGCGCTGGCCTTCCCGCTCGGCTGGGCGCTTTACAGCGGCCTGCGCGAGCGCCGCTTCAGTTGGATGGCGGCCCTGGGCGTGGTCAGCACCTTGCTGACCGGCGGCATTGCACTGCTCGCTTTGGATACGCGCTGGTTGGCCATCAAGGAGGCGGCCGTTCCGGGCGCCATCGCCATCGCGATCCTGCTGTCGCTGCTGGGCAAAAAGCCTTTGGTGCGCTTGATGGTGTTCAACCCGAGCATCATGAACGTGCCGCGCATCGAAGCAGCACTGGCTGAGCGCGGCGCCACGCAGGCCTTTGAGCGCCGGCTCAAGCTGGGCACCGTGATGCTGGCCGGCAGCTTCGCGTTTTCGAGCGTGATGAACTATGTGTTGGCGGTCTGGCTGGTGCACAGCCCGGCCGGCAGCGAGCAGTTCAACACCGAGCTGGGCCGCATGAATCTGCTCAGTTGGCCGATGATCGCTATCCCCTCGATGCTGTTGACGATGGGCGTGTTGTTCTACCTGGCGCGCGGGATTCGGCAGATGACCGGCTTGACGCTGGAAGACTGCTTGAACCCGCAGTGAGGCTGCCATGTTGATGAAGACGCTCAAAAACCTGTTCGACGGCCTGCTGCCACCGCAGCCCGGCGCGGCCGATGAAGCGCATGCGCTGCAACTCGCCACTGCGGTGATGTTGGTCGAGGTGATGCGGGCCGACCCCAGCTTTCACGCCGGTGAACGGGCGGCGGTGCTGGCCGCGCTGCGGGCCAAGTTCGGGCTCAACGATGATGAAGCCGCGCGGCTGACCGAGCTGGCTGAAGGCGAGGCCAAGAGCGCCAGCGACTGGTTTGCCTTCACTTCCCGCATCAACGAGAGCTTCGAGATGCCGCAAAAGCTGCGCATGATCGAGTTCATGTGGGATGTGGCCTATGCCGACGGCCAGCTCAGCGAGCATGAGCGGCACGTGATGTGGCGCATCGCGGACCTGCTGCATATTCCGCAGGGTGCCTATATCCATGCCCGGATGCGGGCCCAGGCGGCCGCTGGTTTGAGTGGTTAGTTAGCCACAGCTCGGGTCGGGCCGATCGCGGGCGACCAGGGCCAAATATTGCGCCTGCGTCGCGCCGGCCAGCGGCTTCAACATCACGCGGATGCTGTTCAGTCTTGGCCCGGTGGCGACACCATGGCGCTGACGCAATTCGACAAAACCTTGAGCCGCCCAGAAACGTTCGGCCCTGACATTGCCGACCACCACCCCCAAGCGCAGCCAGCGAGCGCCTTGGCTTATGGCCCATTGCTCAAGGCTCGCGAACAAAGCCTGCGCGTCGCCCCGGCCGTGCTGCGCAGTGGCAACAATGAACAAGCCGATGTGGCAGACCCCTGCGGTCATCAAATCGCTGGTGAGCTGGGCGATGGCGCGCCAAGGCGCCAGGTCAGTGGACGGCACAAAGGCGAGGTAATAGGTTCGCGAGTAGCTCAGTTCGGCCGGCGGTAGTTCATGGAATTCCTCGGCCGCCAGATTGGGCCCGGGGGGCTCACCGCCGACGCTGAAAAAGTACTCCGGATTCGCATCGAAGAAGACCTGCAAGGCGGGGATGTCGTCGGCCTGCAATTCCATGCAGCGCAGCTCGGGTGGGCAGGGCAGGGAAAATGGACGCATGGGCTGGGCGGTGTAAAAAATGCCGATTGTGCAGGGTTACGATGCCTGCGGCATTCAGCTCAAAACTCTGGAACTTGTCATGATCCATTTGCACTACTTCCCCGGCAACGCCAGCATGGCGCCGCACCTTTTGCTGGAAGAAATCGGCCGGCCCTTCGAGCTCACGCAGGTCGATCGCGCCAACAACGCCCACAAGTCGGCCGACTACCTCAAGCTCAATCCCAACGGGCTGATCCCAGTGCTGGTGGATGGCGAGACGGTGCTCTACGAAGCCGCCGCAATGCTCCTGCATTTGGCCGATACCCATCCAAACTCGGCGTTACTGCCCGCACTCGCTACGCCCGAGCGGGCGCAGGCTTACAAGTGGCTGATCTGGCTGACCAACACGCTGCAGCCGGCGCTGCTGGCTTACTTCTACCCCGAGCGTTGGGTCAAGGCGGGCAATGCGGACGGTGCTGCCGAGGTGCAGGCGGCGGCCGAGGCGCGCGTGGTGGACTTGTTGGCGCAGGTCGAGGCGCAATTGGCCTCGCACGGCGAGTCTTGGCTGCTCGGTGCTAACTACAGCGCGGTTGACGCGATGGCCTTCATGCTGTGCCGCTGGACGCGTGGCTTTGCCAGCCGGCCGGCGCGCGACTTTGCGCTGATCGGCGCCTACTTGCAGCGCATGTTGGCGCGCACTGCGGTGCAGCGCATGCTCGCGACCGAGCAGTTGGCGGCTCCTAGGCCAGTGCCGGCGTAGGGCGCCAAAGTCATTGCTCGGGCGGCGCACGAGTTCCTGCGACTTGCCGAAATGAGTAGCAAAGTTCCATCATGCTGGGGCGGGTTGCGGGGTCGGCCGCCCGCAGTGCGCCCGGAACCCTTAGCCGCTTTTGCTTCATAACCTTGATACTCGGCAGCAAGCAGCCGTTGCCCAGCGTCAGCTCTCAGCACGCCCGAGCCCGCGCGCGACTTGCGGCCCCGCCGTTCAAGGCTTATCGCGTTGCTGGTACTTGTCGCGCAGCTGCGTCTGACGATCGCTCAGCTCGATCTCGCGGCCCTGGATGAAAACGCGTTCGATGCGGGTTCGCATCTCCAGCGGACTGCCGTCGCTGACGAAGAAACTGGCGTGCTTGCCCACTTCCAGCGAACCCAGGCGATCCGCCGCACCGAGGATCTGCGCTGGGTAAAGCGTCACCGACTTCAACGCCTCCTCGTCTGACAACCCGTAGGCCCGGGCGTGGCCGGCCTCGAACGGCAAATTGCGCTCATTGGAGGAGTCGCGGCCGCCCGAGGCTATGGCGAACTTCACCCCGGCGGCGGCCAGCTTGGCAGGCAGGGTGTACAGGGCATCGGGCAGGTCATCGCGCCGGGCTGGCAGCCGGTACAGGCCGCCGATGATGACCGGCACCTGGCGTTCACGCAGCGTGTCGGCGACCCGCCAGGCGTCGGCTCCGCCCACCAGCACCCACTTCAGTTTGAAGCGTTCGGCAAAGTCGAGGGCGTAGCGGATCTGCGCCAGATCGTTGGCTTCGATGAACACCGGGCGCTGCGCGGCGCCGCCCGCCATAACCGGGAGAACCGGCAGCATCGCTTCCCAGCGGGTGTCGATCGGCGTGGCGGAGTCTGCGGATCGAGCCCGAGCGTAAGCGGCAGTATTGGTGAAGGCGTCTTCCAGAAGCCTCAGGCGGGCCTCGGTATTGCGGCGCAGATCTGCCAGTCGTTGCTCGGGCAGGTTCGGAAACAGCGCAGAGTTCATGCGCAGCTTGGGCACCGTGATGTGCAGTGCCACCTCCGGGGTGAGGCTCATGTCCTGCCAGTTCCAGCCGTCCAATTGGATCAACGCCGAGGTACCGGCGATCAAGCCCGTGGGGCCGCTCATCGGTACGCTCAACGCTGCCAGCACGCCGCCGGCACGGTTGACCGGGATCAGTTCGCTGTCGGCATTGACGGCGACCAAGGCGCGCGCGTTCGGGTTGAGTGCGCCGGTTTCGGTGGTATCGACCGAGGCGCGCACCGACTGAATTTCGGCCAGACCCAGCGTGGTGTCGGCGGCCACCATGCCGGGGTAGACATGGCGCCCGGCCAAGTCGAGCGTCTTTGCGCCGGCCGGCGCCTGCAGTTCCGGCCCGCCGATGGCGCTGATGCGGCCACGTTCAAGCAACATGCTGCCGTTGACGATGTCGGCCCCGCTGACGGTGTGCAGCGTGGCGCCGCGGATCATCAGTGCTTGTGTCTGCGCGGGCGGCGGTACGTTGGGTGACGCACTGGCCGCGCCGAAGCTCAGGCCGATGGCAGCTGCAAACCAAGCTGCCGCCCAGTGCGTGCGCAATGAGGGGGTGGAGCTGGTGATCATGGCTGTAGTGGGGTTCATGGCGGACTTCATTGAGCATCACCCGTGCATTCATGCCAGGGTGAGCCGCCCCAATAGCTGTCTTGGTAGCGGCCGGCGTCGTGCAGCCAGCGCTGCAGTGCAAGGGTCTCAAGCAAGGTGCCCAGCGCGCTAGCCGGTGGCCTGGACCCTGCAGCGGGCATATCGCTGGCGCTGGTGCTAGCTGCTGCAGCGGTGCGTGCAGGCAGGGCCAGGGCCATCAGGCGGGCGCGCTCGATGCGGTCGCGCTCGCGCAGTTGCGCGTCGTCGGCCCGATCGAAATAGCGGCGGCCGTCGATCCAGGTTTGCTCGGCACGCGCGCTGGTGGACAGCGGGTGCGCGCTCCACAGCACGAAGTCGGCATCCTTGCCCACTTCCAGCGAACCGACCCGGGCTTCAACACGCAACTGCCGGGCCGGGTTGATGGTGACGAACTTCAGCGCTTCTTCCTCACTCAAGCCACCATAACGTACAGCCTTGGCGGCTTCGGTATTGAGGCGGCGCGCGAGTTCGTCGCTGTCGGAGTTGAAACTGGTCAGCACGCCCGCACGGTGGGTGATGGCGCCGTTGTAGGGGATCGCGTCCTGCACCTCGACCTTGTAGGCCCACCAGTCCGAAAAGCCCGAGGCGCCCGCGCCGATCGAGGCGATTTCCTTGGCCACTTTGTAGCCTTCGAGCACGTGTTGAAAGGTGGCAACCTCCAGGCCAAAGTCGCGTGCGACCTGGACGAACATCAAAATCTCATCGGCGCGGTAGCTGTGGATGTGGATCACCCGGCGGCGCTCCAACAGTTCCACCAGCGTGTCCATCTGCAAGTCTCGGCGCGGCTCGGCACCGCCGTTCTTGCGCCACTGCGCCCACTCGGCCTGGTAGGCCCGAGCGGCCAAGAAGCTGTCGCGCAGCACCTGCTCGACACCCATGCGGGTGACCGGGTAGCGGGCGCCACTGCCCGCGTCCGGGAAGTTGGCGCGCTTGACGTTCTCA
Source organism: Roseateles sp. (assembly GCF_031397715.1). Lineage (GTDB taxonomy): Bacteria > Pseudomonadota > Gammaproteobacteria > Burkholderiales > Burkholderiaceae_C > Paucibacter_A. Next base: position 2,621 of record NZ_JANNMI010000028.1, on the reverse strand, counting down.
CCCAACGCAAGCTTGATGCCGGGCTTGGCGCCTTCGAGCTTCAGCCCGTCGGCGTCGGCACCCCAGCGCAGCTTGATGACCTGGTTCTGGCCGCCGATCGTGTTGGCCGAGCCGTGCAGCAGATTGGCCGCCGTCACGCCACCGGCGAGCTGGCGGTAGATGCTGATGTCGGTGGCATCGATGATGTCGCCGATACGCACTTCGGCGGTCACCGAGTGGGCAAACTCGTTGATGCCGCGGGTGATGGCGGTGTGCGAGTGGGCATCGATGATGCCGGGCGTGAGGTGGCGGCCGGCGGCGTCGATCACCAGCGCTTCGGCGGGTGCGGCCAGTTGGCGACCGATGGCCGCAATTTTGCCGTCACGCACCAGCAGATCCGTCGCTTCAAGTCGACCGGCGGCAGCACTGGTCCAGATGGTGGCGTTGCGCACCACAAGCGCCGCGGGACGGGTGGGCAGCGCTTCTCGGCCGAACACGCCCGCCGGAAACTGCGCCGCCCGAACCGGCGGCAGGGTTTCGGGCTTGGCGGCTTTGGCGGCGTTGTCAGCCTCCACGAAGGCGGCCGTGCGCTGCCCCGTCCAGGCTTGCTGGCGGCCGTCAGCAAGCATGAGCGCGCCGCTCAGGGCGTCGCTGCGGCCTTCCAGGCGCAATGTGCTGCGCTCGGTGGCGCTCGGGTCGCAGGGCCAGCGCAGCAACAGCTCGCGGCCGCGGGCCTGCAACTCGCAGTTCTTGCCGTCGATCTGCAGGCTGGGCTTGGCGCGGGTGCCGGCAATGTTGAAGGTCAAGGGGCTCAGCCCTTTCGACTCGATTTGCCAGCTGCCACGCGGCTCGAAACGCTCGTAGACCTCGGTGGCGTAGGGCTGGCCGTCGACGAAGCTCAGCTCGATCTCGGCCTGCTCGTTGGTGAACAAGTCACCGTTGGCCACCACCACATTGGCCATCTGGCCGGCGGCCAGGCGGCCCCACTGGGCAGCGCCCAAGAGCTTGGCCGGCGTGGTGGTCAGGGCGGCCAGCGCCGCGTCGGCCGGTAGGCCGCGCTTGACGGCTTGGCGCAGGCGCGGCCAGAAGTCCTTCTTGGCGTCCTTCAGCCCTTGGGTGGAGATCACGAAGGTGACGCCTTCGGCTTGCAGGGCAGCCAGATTGGACGGCGCGCGTTCCCAGTGCTGCAGCTGCTGAAAGGCGACGTCCAGCGCACTTTCGGGTTGCTCGACCTCCGGGGCGCCCGGGTAGTTCAGCGGCACGATCACCGGCAGATCCTGCGCCTTCAGTTGCGCGGCGCGCCGGTATTCAAAGCCATTGCCCTGCACCCATGCGCGCAATTTGAACTCGTCGCGAACCTTTGCGATGCGGGCGTAGTCTTGCTCGTCACGCGCCTCGTAGATCACCGCCTGCTTGCCGGCGAGTGCTGGCGCCAAAGCCTGCAGGCTGGCGTTGAATTCGCGCCGCTCGCCAGCCGGCGTGGCCGTGGCGTACCAGCGTGCATTCAGCCAGGTCTGGCGCACCAGCGCGATGCTGCCCATCAACGAGGTCGGATAGACGATGGTGGCGTTGCTGCGCGCCTCGAATTCGAACTGTGTGAATTCATGGGCCAGATGCTGGGCGACGTCGCTGGCCAGCACGAGTTGGCGCGGGTCGGTGCCGTCGCGCAAGCTCAGCAGCGCGCTCTGTCCACGGAAGATGCCCGCCGTGGGGGCCGACAAGGCAGTGGTGAAGCCGAGTTCGCGGTAGGTTTTGATATCGTCGGCACGCAGGTCCAAGGCGCTCGCCTGGCTGAATTCCGGCCGCACCCAGCGTTTTGAAGGGCTGAGTATCGGACCGGTGCCTGCCATGGCGCGCGCTGCGGCACCGGGTGCGTCCGGCTTGGTTTGGCCGATGCCGCTGGCCATGTCCACAAAGCCTGCATAGACCGTGCGACCGGCCAAGGGCCAAACCCGCGCGCCTGCAGGCACGGCGACCTGCGCGCCGGCAGCGACGATGACGCCGTCGCGTATCACCAAAGTCCCGTTTTCGACCACTTGGCCGGGCGCCAGCACCAGTCGGATGCCGGTCAAGGCGTGCCAGCGCGGTGTTGCTTCGTGCAGGCCCTGGGCCGACTCGCTGAGTTTTTGTGCCTGAGCGACGTTGCTTCCGGCGACTGCGGCAAGCAGCGCCGCAAGCAGTGCGCCGAGGCAGGCCAGGGAGAACAGGGTTCTGCGCGGGTGGCCGACGTTGGTGGCAGGCAGAAATCTCATCACGGGCTTGGTGTTTTCCATCCTTGCCGGAACCCGGCTGGCTACGTTGCAAGCGGCGCTGCCCGAACGGAATGTCATTCGCCTGATGCCCAATCTTGCCGCAGCGATTGGCAAGTCACCGATGGGGATGTTCACTAATGCCGATTTGGATCGGCAGCGAATTGAGCAGCTATTGAAACCACTTGGCGCGTCATTTTGGATGGCGAGCGAGGATAAGATGGACGCCGTCACCGCTCTTGCAGGGTCAGGTCCGGCCTTTGTCTATCGGTTCATCGATGCGTTGGCGCAGGCGGGGAGCAAACTTGGCCTTGATCCCGCAACATCGCTTGGCCTCGCCACTTCTATGGTGGAGGGCGCTGCTTTGTTAGCGGCAGACAGCAACTACAGCCC
>NZ_JANNMI010000025.1:0-9380 GCF_031397715.1 Roseateles sp. | reverse complement strand
GTTGTCGTCCACCACCAGCATGCGTTTGCCCTTGAGTGCCGCTTGCGTGCCGATCAAGGCGTGACGGCTTGAACTCAAGGACAGGTCGGCCTCCAACACCGGCAGCGTGAAATGAAAGCTGCTGCCCAGGCCCGGCCCCGGGCTTTCGACCCACATGCGCCCGCCCATCAGCTCGGCCAAACGCTTGCTGATCGCCAGGCCCAAGCCGGTGCCGCCATATTTGCGCGTGGTCGAGCCGTCGGCTTGACTGAACTGCTGAAACAAGCGGCTCATCGCTGCTTCGGTCAGCCCGATGCCGGTGTCGCGCACGGTGAAGTGCAACTGCACAAAACGGCGGCCGCGGTAGCGCTGCGGGGCGTCCGGAGTTGCTTCTTCGGAGTTCAGCGGCTGCTCGGGGCCTCGAAAGCCCCGCGCCTCGAAGCTGCCATCGGCCCGCAGGCGCTGGCTGGCCACGGTCAGCAACACCTCGCCCCGCTCGGTGAACTTGATCGAATTGCCGATCAGATTGAGCAGAATCTGGCGCAAACGCGTCACATCGCCGGCGATGGCTGCGGGCACCTCATCCGCGCCCCTGGCCTCGAACACATAGGCGATATTGAGCTGCTTCTCGAGCGCGCGGCCGCTGAGCAGATCAAGCGCGGACTCGATGCAGTCTCTAAGATCAAACGCCTCGTGCTCGATGTCGATACGGCCGGCCTCGATTTTGGAGAAGTCAAGGATGTCATTGATGATGGTCAGCAGTGCATCGCCGGAGTCGCGAATGGTCTCGGCATAGTCACGTTGATCGGGCGTCAGCGGCGTGTCCAGCAGCAAGCCGCTCATGCCGATAACGGCATTCATCGGCGTGCGGATCTCGTGGCTCATCACCGCCAAGAACTCAGACTTTTGGCGATTCGATGCCTCCAGCACCCGGGTGCGCTCTTGCACGCGCTGCTCGGTCAGCGCCTCGTTCAAGCGTTCGTTCTCGAAACGGGTGGCGATCGACTCGCGAATCGCCGCGCCGAATCGATGCGCATAGGCAAACACACAGCCGGCCAGCAGCAGCACGGCCGCGGCAGAGAGTTGTGAAAGTGGCTCGCCCTGCACGCCGGCGCGCAGCACAAACGGCAGCAACAAAGGCATACTGAAGGCATACACGGCGGCATGCCCGGCCGCGGCCAGCGAAGCACTGATCAGCAGGCCAAACAGCAGCACATTCAGCACCAAAAGCCGGGTCGGATCGGTGTCAAAAAAGAGCAGGCCCGCCAGACCCCAAGCACAACCGAATAGGGCGTTGTACGCCAACAGCAGACGACCCCAGTCGCGCTGGCGTCCCTGGGCCTGCAGCCGCAGACGCTGCGGCGCAAGCAGGGCATACAAGGCCACCGTGCCCAGCACCAAGACCGCCCACGGCACAAGCCCCTTGACCGCCCCTTGCAGATGCAGCGCAAAGCAGGCCAGCAACAGCGAGGGCACGGCGGAGGGAATCCCCAGCCGCATATTGTCGGCAATGATGGCGTAGCGCACGCTGTCTATCTTTTGCGCCAGCGCTTGCGGCCCAGGGCTTGCCTTACGGAGCCACCGGTCCAGCCAGGGCGCGCCCGGGACAGGGCGCAGTTTCTGTGCGCACATAAATTCCACCCCCAGGACAAGCGCCAAGCATCAACGCGGCGGCCCGCACCGATAGACCCGCACCCATAGACCCGCAATCTACAACAAGCGGCCCAGCCCAAACACCTAGGAGCCCGGGCGGCAGAAAAATCGGCGGCTGCGAACCGACCGCAGCCGTCCATTCGGCACCGTCTTTTTGCCCCATAGCTGGGCTATGCGGCTGCAAATCCGTCACCAACTGTCCTGGCTGGGGCCGATTCTCGCTATCGCCGCTTTCTGCCGCCCGGGCTCCTAGGCAAACCAGCGCCCAACGCGGTATCAGTACCGCCCAGTCGCCCCGGCCACACGCAAATAAACATAGGCGAGCCAGGCCACCAAGGCGCGCCGCAACACGCCGCGTACGCCGCCGTCAAGATAATGGCGATCGACCTGGCGCGACAACGCCGCCGCCGCGTCAAATTGCCTGGCCACGGCCCGTGCAAACTCGGCGTCACGCACGATCACATTCGCTTCCAAATTCAGCAGCAGCGAAAGCGGGTCGATGTTGGAGCTGCCGACCGTCGCCCAGCTCTCATCGACCACACAAATCTTGGCATGCAAATAGGCGGGCATGTACTCATAAATGCTGACGCCGTGCCCGAGCAGCTCGGCATAGAGCGCCTGCGCGGCCATACCGGCAATGCGGTAGTCAAGCTTGCCCTGCAAGAGCAGCCGCACCCGCACACCGCGTTTGGCCGCATCCCGCAGGGCCTTGCGGAAAGCATGGCCGGGGTAGAAGTACGGCGTCATCAGATCGACCTGATATTGCGCCGAGCGGATCGCGTCCACATAGGCACGCTCGATGGTGCGGCGCCGGCGCAGGTTGTCGCGCAGCACAAAGGCGGCGTAGACCGGATTCTTCCCCGCGCTCTGTTCATGGCGGGAACGGCCCATCGCGCCGCGGCGTGCCGCCTTGGACGCCGATCTGGGCATGCGCACGCCGCGCCAAAGCCGCTTCAGGCGCGCCTTTGGCTCGCTGCTGCGCGCCAGGGCCAATAGTTCCTGGCCAAAGTCGTCGCCGAGCTGGGCCCGCGTCCACAGGGCGCGCGCCGCCTGCGCCACGGCCTGCACCAACGGGCCGCTTAAGCCCACGGCGAAGTCCAGCCGGGGCTGCTCGGTGGCGCCGTGATTGAGGTCCACCCGGTCATCGATGATGTTGATGCCGCCGACAAAGGCGTGGTCCAGGTCGACCACGCAGAGCTTTTGGTGCAGGCGGCGCAGCTGCCCCGGTTGCAGCCAGCTGTACCAGCGGTCGATCGGGCGAAACACCGCCAGCGCCACGCCCGAGCCGTCAAACTGCTGGGCCAGCCAGGGCAGACTGGCGCGCGAGCCGAAGCCATCCACCACCACCCTCACCCGCAGGCCGCGCCCGGCGGCCGCCACCAACTGCGCCGCCAGCGCAGCGCCGGCCGCATCGAAATGAAAAATATAGGTCGCCAACCAGACCTCGTGGATGGCCGCATCGATCGCGGCCGCTTGAGCGGGAAATAACTCGTCACCCCCACGCAAAAGCCGCAGCGCATTGCCGCCGACAAACTCGGGCTGGGGGATGCCGCTCCAAGCGCGCAGCGAATCTAAATCCGGCGCCTTGTCCATCAGCCTTCAGACAGTTCCAGCTCCGCCAGCAAGGGCAAGTGATCGGACATACGGGCCCAAGCCGGCCCCCTGGGCACCTGCATAGACACGCAGCGCAGGCCGCGCATATAGATGCGGTCGAGTGCAAAGAACGGCAGCCGCGACGGAAAGGTCGCGTGGCGCGCGCTGCCAAGCGGCGAGCGAGCACGCTGCAAGCCAAACTCGCGCATCGGTACGTCCAGCCGTTCGCCCCAGTCATTGAAATCCCCCGCCACCACCAGCAAGCCATCGGCCGGCACATGGTTGCCAATAAACTCGGCCAGCCGCTCAATCTGGCGCACCCGCCCGCTGTGGAACAAGCCCAGATGCGCGACCACGGTATGGATCTCAAGACCCTGCCACTGCACCGGCACATGCAGCAGTCCGCGCTGCTCGAAGCGGTGGTCGGACACATCATGATGGCCCACGTCGCCGAGCGGAAAGCGCGACAGCAGCGCGTTGCCATGCTCACCATGCTTGGTCACCGCATTGGTGCGGTAGGCCACCTGATAGCCCGCGGGCGCCAAGAATTCGGCCTGCCCCTGCTCGGGCCAACCAAACCAGGTGCGCTGAAACTCCTTGGCCTCTCGGTGGTGGAAGTGCCGCACTTCCTGCAAAAACACCAGGTCGGCAGCCAAAGCCTCAATGCCCATGCCGAGGTTATGAATCTCCAGCCGTTTTTGCGGGCCCATGCCGCGCACGCCCTTGTGGATGTTGTAGGTGGCCACGCGCAGATGCGGGCGGGTGAACTGGCTGTGCGTGGCTTGAACAGAATGGCTGAAGGCGTTGCCGTGGCTCATGCTGGAGTCTCCAGCAGCTTGGGCAGGTGCAGAATCGCCTCGGCATTGGACGGCGAAAAACACAGGTCGGCCGCTTGCACCCAAGGCAGCCAGCGGTACTGCAGATGCTCGCGCGGCGCCAGCGTCACCGGCGTGTCGGCCGCCACGCACAGGCCGAACACATGCTCGGTGTTGTGGGTCACGCCCGGTGCGTAGCGGTGCCGCCAGACCGGGTAAATCTCGTAAACATTGACCAGTTGCCAATCACGCAGCTCGCCGATCCGGATACCGGTTTCCTCACTGACCTCGCGCCGTGCGGTGTCGCAGGGCAGCTCAGTGAGCGTGTCCTTGGAGCCGGTCACGCTTTGCCAGAAGCCTGGCCGGTCGGCCCGCTCCAGCATCAAGACCTGCAGATCGGGGGTGTGAATCACCACCAGCACGGACTCGGGGATCTTGTGGACGGGGCTGCTGGGTAGATTCATAGCCAAAGCATAGCGGAGAGTCGCGCCCACAAAAAAGGGCAGCCTCGGCTGCCCTTCGATTCAAACGACTATCAACATCCATCAGGCGCTGGGAGTCGCTGGCACCACCGCCACCGCGTTGCGCAAACGGATATGCAACTCCTTCAGCTGCTTGTCGTCCACATTGCTCGGCGCACCCGTCAGCAAACACTGTGCGCGCTGGGTCTTGGGGAAGGCGATCACGTCACGGATCGACTCGGCCTTGGTCATCATGGTGACGATGCGGTCCAAACCGAACGCCAGGCCACCGTGCGGCGGCGCGCCGTATTGCAGCGCGTCGAGCAGGAAGCCGAACTTCTCCTGCGCTTCTTCGGGGCCAATATTGAGCGCGCTGAAGACCTTGCTCTGCACCTCGGCCTTGTGGATACGCACCGAACCGCCGCCCAGCTCCCAGCCGTTCAGGACCATGTCATAGGCCTTGGAGATGCAGGCACCGGGGTCCGTGACCATCAAGTCCTCATGGCCATCCTTGGGCGCGGTGAACGGGTGGTGCACGGCGTTCCAGCGGCCGCCCTCTTCACTCTGTTCGAACATCGGGAAGTCGACCACCCACAGCGGGGCCCAGACGTCATTGAACAAGCCGTTAGCTTTGCCGAACTCGCTGTGGCCGACCTTCAAGCGCAGCGCGCCGATCGCGTCGTTGACGACCTTGGCGCGGTCGGCGCCGAAGAAGAGCAAGTCGCCGTCCTGCGCACCGGTGCGGGCCAGGATGTCGGCCACCGCTTGGTCGTGCAGGTTCTTGACGATCGGGCTTTGCAGGCCCTCGCGGCCCTTGCTCACATCATTGACCTTGATCCAGGCCAGGCCCTTGGCGCCGTAGATCTTGACGAACTCGGTGTAGCTGTCGATCTCGCCGCGGCTGATCGACGCACCGCCGGGCACGCGCAAGGCGACCACGCGGCCGCCCTTGGTGGTGGCCGGGGTCGAGAAGACCTTGAAGTCGACCGTGCCCATCACATCGGTCAGCTCGGTGAACTCAAGCTTGACGCGCAGGTCGGGCTTGTCGGAGCCGAAACGGTGCATCGCGTCGGCGTAGGTCATGACCGGGTAGTCACCCAGCTCGACATTCAGGTTCTTGTTGAAGACGTGGCGGATCATGCCCTCAAACATCGCCCGAATCTCTTCTTCGCCGAGGAAGGAGGTCTCGATATCGATCTGCGTGAACTCGGGCTGGCGGTCGGCGCGCAGGTCTTCGTCGCGGAAGCATTTGGTGATTTGATAGTAGCGATCGAACCCGGCCACCATCAGCAACTGCTTGAACAACTGCGGGCTTTGCGGCAGCGCAAAGAACATGCCGTCATGCACGCGCGAAGGCACCAGATAGTCGCGCGCGCCTTCCGGTGTGCTCTTGGTCAGCATCGGTGTTTCAATGTCGACAAAGCCGCGCTCGTCCAGATACTTGCGCACTTCCATCGCGACGCGGTAGCGCAGCATCAGGTTGTTCTGCATATAGGGGCGGCGCAGATCCAGCACGCGGTGCGTTAAACGCGTGGTCTCGGACAGGTTCTCGTCGTCCATCTGGAATGGCGGCGTGACGCTGGCGTTCAAGACTTCCAACTCGTGGCACAAGACCTCGACCTTGCCGCTGGTCAGGGCCACGTTCTCGGTGCCGGCCGGACGCAGCCGCACCAAGCCCCGGATCTTCAGGCAGAACTCGTTACGTACATCGGAGGCGATGGCGAACATGTCGGCGCGGTCCGGGTCGCAGACGATTTGCACCAGGCCTTCGCGGTCACGCAGGTCGATGAAGATCACGCCGCCATGGTCGCGGCGGCGATGCGCCCAGCCCATCAAGGTGACGGTTTGGTCCTGCAGCTTCTCGCTGACTTGGCCGGCATAACAAGTTCTCATGGGAATACTCCAGTGTTCTTCAGGGCCGCCGCTGACGACTCGATTCAGCGGCAGGCAAATTCAGGCTTGAGCGTGACTACTCACAGGATGATCGCCTTCGGGCGCCACCACGCCCATCGAGATGATGTGCTTGAGCGCCGCGTCCACACTCATCTTCAGCGGCCGCACCGCGCTGCGCGGCATCATCAAAAAGAAACCCGAGGTCGGGTTCGGCGTGGTCGGCACATAAAGACTGACATGCTCTTCTTCACCCAGCGCATGGGCCACCTCGCCACTGGGCTTGCCGGTGACGAACGCAATCGTCCAACTGCCAGGGTGTGGGTATTGCACCAGCACCGCCTCGCGGAACGCATTGCCGCTGCTGGAGAACAAGGTGTCTGACACCTGTTTGACCGAGCTGTAGATGCTCTTGACGATGGGGATGTTGGACAGCAGGCGGTCCCACTGCCGCCACATCCATTGACCAAAAATATTGGCGACGAACATGCCGGTCAAGGCCATGCCGCCGACCAGGATCAGCAAACCCAGGCCGGGCACGTGTCGCAGCGCCTCGATGTTGGCGGCCATCGAGGCCGGCAGCAGCGCCTGCGAGGCCGCCAGCATGGAGTTGAACACGCCGTTGATGACACCCAGCACCGACTGCAGCACCCAAATGGTGATGGCCAGTGGCAACCAGACCAGCAGGCCGGTGATGATGTATTTTTTCAAGACGCGACCTCAGGGCGTGGCGGCCGGGCTGGCGGCGGGCGCAGCTGCCGGCGCGGGAGTTGCGGCCGGAGCAGGTGCCGCGACCGGCGCCGCTGTATCGGTCGCAGCCGCGTCGGGCGCTGCCGCAGCCGGCGCGGCCTTGGCGCCGCCGTCCTTGAAGTCGGTCGCATACCAGCCCGAGCCCTTGAGCTGGAAGCCGGCGGCGGTGACTTGCTTTTGAAAGGCCTCGGCGCCACAGGCGGGGCAGGTCGTCAACGGTGCATCGGAAAGCCTTTGCAAGGCGTCTTTGGCGTGACCGCATTCGGCGCAGCGGTAAGCGTAGATAGGCATGGTCTAGACCGTTGATTCAGAACCGCAAATTATAAAGGCCCGGCAAGGCCAGCCCACTCAGCCTGTCATCAAGCCGGTGCGCCCTGCGCCAATATGTGGTGCGGAGCATGCACATTCTTGATCGCCTGGGGGGCCAATGAGCCGATCAACATGCCCACCCCGCCGGCCAAGAAGCCGGCCAACTGCGCCGGGAAGGCCTCGCCGGCCGGCGTCAGCTTGAACAAACCCCAGGCCAGCAAGCCCAGCACGATGGAGAAGATCGCTCCTTGCGTGCTGGCGCGCTTCCAGTAGAGCCCACACACCAGCGGCACAAAGGCGCCGACCAAGGTGACCTGGTAAGCGGCCGAGACCATTTCGTAAATCGGCGTGCCTTCGAGCGCGATCGCGTAGGCGCAGACGCAGACGCTGAAAACCAGCACGGCGATGCGCATGGTGCGCAGCTCTTGCTGGTCGCTGATGCGCGGAAAAAACTGCCGCCAGATGTTCTCCACGAAGGTCACCGACGGCGCCAGCAAGGTGGCCGACGCGGTTGACTTCAGCGCCGACAACAGCGCGCCAAAAAAGATCACCTGCATCACGAAGGGCATGCGCTCCATCACCAGCGTTGGGATGACTTTTTGCGGGTCCTCGGCGATCAGCTGGGCGGCCTGCTCCGGCATGATGATCAAGGCACTGGTGACCAAGAACATCGGCACAAAGGCGAACAGGATGTAGCAGACGCCGCCAATCACCGGGCCGCGCGTGGCGGCATATTCGTTCTTGGCCGACATCACGCGCTGGAACACGTCTTGCTGCGGGATCGAGCCCAGCATCATCGTGATCGCGGCGGCGAAGAAGAACACGATGTCGTGAAAGCTTGGCTCGGGCAGGAAGCGGAACAACTCCTTGCTGCTGGCCAACGCGATCACCTTGCCGGCCCCGCCCGCCATATCGGCGGCAAAGTATGCAATCACGCTCAGGCCCACCACCAAGATGATCACCTGGACAAAGTCGGTCACCGCCACCGACCACATGCCGCCAAACAGCGTGTAGGCCAAGATGGACACCGTGCCAATCAACATGCCGACCGGAATACTGATCGAGCCGCCCGACAAAAGATTAAAAACCAGCCCCAAGGCCGTCACCTGCGCCGCGACCCAGCCCAGATAGGACAGGATGATGATGCAGGAGCAGACCACCTCGACCACCCGGCCATAGCGCTCGCGGTAGTAGTCGCTGATGGTCAAAAGACTCATCTTGTAGAGCTTGGCGGCGAAGAAGATGCCGACCAAGATCAAACAGGTGCCGGCGCCGAACGGGTCCTCGACCACGCCGTTCAAGCCGCTTTGCACAAACTTGGCCGGGATGCCCAAGACCGTTTCCGAGCCGAACCAGGTCGCAAACGTGGTGGTGATGATCATCACCAGCGGCAGATGGCGGCCGGCAATCGCGAAGTCGGTGGTGTTCTTGACCCGTCGGGCGGCCCACAGGCCGATCGCGATGGTGACGAGTAGGTAGGCAAAAACCAGGGTCAAAAGCATGGCGGCAGATCGTTAGGTGGCAAGAAAACGTGGCGGATTATCGCCAAAACATCAGGCGCCAAACACCAGCCCGGCCCGCAGCAAGAGATGCGCACCCACCAGACCCAGCACAAAACCTCCTGCCCCGTACAACAAGCCCTTGAGCAGGCGGTTCGTGCGCCGCTGCTCGAGCAGTAAGGCGCTGATGAGCTGGCTTTCGTGCGGTGAGGCTTGCCGCTTCAACGCGTCATGCAAAAGGCGCGGCAGCTCGGGGAACACTTGAGCGTAGCGCGGTGCCTCCTTCTTGACTTGATTCAGCAAGGCTCGCCAACCGACTTGCTCGTTCATCCAACGCTCTAGAAAGGGCTTGGCGGTGGCCCACAGGTCCAAATTCGGGTCGAGCTGGCGACCCAGACCCTCAATATTGAGCAGCGTCTTTTGCAGCAGCA
>NZ_JANNMI010000467.1:0-10120 GCF_031397715.1 Roseateles sp. | reverse complement strand
GGATGCCAATCGCAAAATCATTGCTGCGCGTCTGCGCGTTCGGCCACGCGAACAGCAGCAAGGGCGCGCCGCGTTCGGTCTGCCAGACGCCTTCCATCGCGGCGATCTTGGCCGGCTGGTATTTCAAGGTATTCAGGCCGTGCAGATCGCCGACCAAAATTTGCAGCGGAATCAGCACGGCGCCGAGCGTCAGGCCGACCCGCAGCACCCGCGCCGTGTGCGGCTGCGCCCGGCCCTTGAGCAACTGCCAAGCACTCAGCCCCGCCAAGAAGAACGCCACCGTCAGCCCCGAGGCCAATAACTTGTGCGTCAAGCGGTAGGGAAAAGAGGGATTGAATATCACCGCCCACCAATCCAGCGCATGAAATTCGCCGTTGATGATCTCGAAGCCCTGCGGCGTGTGCATCCAGGAGTTCAGGCTCAAAATCCAGAAAGCACTCAGCGTGGTGCCAAATGCCACCATCACGGTGGCCACCAAGTGCACCCGCTCGCTGACCCGGCCGTGGCCGAACAGCATCACGCCCAGAAAACTCGCCTCCAAGAAGAAAGCCGTCAGCACCTCGTAGCCAAGCAAGGGGCCGGCGATATTGCCGGCTTTTTCCATAAAGCCGGGCCAGTTGGTGCCGAACTGAAAACTCATGGTGATGCCACTGACCACACCCAACGCGAAGCTCAAGGCGAACACCTTGGTCCAGAAACGGTAGGCGCTCAGCCAGGCCGCATCCTGCGTCAGCAGCCAGCGCGCGCGAAAGAACAGCAACACCCAGGCCAAGGCGATATTGATGGTGGGGAACAGGATGTGAAACGTGATGTTGGCGGCAAACTGCATGCGGGCCAGAACGACGGCGTCCATTTCAAAGACCTTCCACTGAACTTGTCTTGCCGCTGACCGCCCGCCCTATGCGACCGGGCAGCTCCAGCATTTTTTGCACCTTGGAGCCCATCTTCATCAGCTGGCCCAAGGTCTGCGAGTCCATTTTCTGGATGTCATCAAACCAGGTCGTCATCAGCTCGATCAGGTCATGCATGCCGCGCATGCGCTCCTGCGCCACGCGGTCTTCCTCGCTGGTGGGTGTCTCCAGCAGCGCATTGCGCAGCATCGACAACGTCGGCTCGATCTCGCGCCGGCGGCGCTCCTCGGCCAGCGTGCGGAAGATCTCCCAGGCGTCGGTGGGGGCCTCGAAATACTCGCGCCGGTCGCCGGTCAGGTGGCGCAGTTTCACCAGGCGCCAGGCTTGCAGCTCCTTCAAGCCCATCGATACATTGGAGCGGCTGAACTCCAGCGCCTCGCCGATTTCATCGGCATTGAGCGCCTGTGGCGACACGAAAATCAGTGCATAGATTTGGCCGACCGTGCGGTTGATGCCCCAGCGGCTGCCCATTTCACCAAAGTGAGCGACAAAGCTGCGGACCAGCGGGCTCATTGCATTCATCTTGCGAACTCCTTGCCTTACATTGACTCAGCGCAATCAACGGCGTCAGCGCTATTGATGCAGAACAAAGTTTATCAAAGTTTCAGTAATTACTGAAAATTCAGTAATTAAAGAAAATACACCGGAGACCCTTGTGCCCCTGCCCACCCCGCCCCTGCATTTGCTGACCGAGAGGCTGCTGCTGCGCGCACCGATGGTCGCCTTCGCCCCTGCCGTCAATGCCTTCCAGCTGCGCAACCGGGAGCGCTTCGCACCCTGGGATCCGCCCTACGCGCCCGAGTACTTCGAACTCGACGGCGTTCGCAATCGTCTGACCCGCAGCGCCCAGGACTTTGCCACCGGCAACGCCTATTGCTACTGGCTCAGCCGCACCGAAACGCCGGCTGAGCTGATCGGCAAGATCAATGTGACGCAGGTCAGCCGCGGCGCTTTTCAAAGTGCGGCAATCGGCTATGCGCTGGACGGCTATGCGCTGGGCCAGGGCCTGATGACCGAGGGTTTGCGGGCGGTGATCGCGCAGATGTTCGATCCCCAGGTGGGTCTGCATCGCCTGCAAGCCGCCGTGCGTCCCGAGAACCTGCCCAGCGTGACGGTGCTTGAGCGCCTTGGCTTTTGCTTGGTGGGCCTGAGCCCGCGCTATCTGTTCATCGACGGCAGCTGGCGTGACCATCAAATCTATGCGCTGATCAACCCGGACTGGCACGACGACAAGGCCCCTTGAATAACTCAGTATTCGCTGCTTTACAAGAATTACTTATTGTTTTACAGTAAATAATTATTGAAAAACGGTGAACATGAGAACCACAGCGACCGCTCCGCAAACCCAAGCCGCTGCTGCCGGCCGCGCCCGCGTGCGGCGCCTGAGTTGGTGGGTGCGGCTGTTTTGCCTGCTCGGCGCCGCCACCTTGTGCGTGGCCCCGGCGCTGCTGTGGAGCCGCCCGGAATGGCTGGAGTCAGTCGCCCGCAGCAGTTGGATCTCCAATGGCGCGGCCCTGCAACTCGATGCCGGCAGTCGCTTTTGGGGCTGGCTGAGCAGCTGCTTGCCCACCGCGGTGCTGCTGTTCGCGCTCTGGCAAATCTGGTGTGTGTTCGGCTATTACCGGCGTGGCGAGATTTTCAGAAGCGGCCCTGCCGTTCACTTGAAACGCCTCGGCGCGGCGCTGATGGTGAACGCGGTCGCGCAGCCGCTCTCCACCACCTTGGCCGTGCTGGCCTTGACCATGGGCAATCCGGTCGGCAAGCGCCAGTTGGTGCTCGGCCTGAGCTTTGAGCATTTCACCAGCTTCGGTTTCGGCTTGGCGATGCTGGTCATCGCCATCGTGATGCAAGAGGCGGCGCGGCTGGCGCAAGAGAACGCGGAGTTCATCTGATGCCGATTCAAGTCACGCTGGATGTGATGCTGGCCAAACGCAAGATGCGCTCACGCGAACTGGCCGAGGCAATCGGCATCACCGAGGCGAATCTGTCGCTGCTCAAGTCGGGCAAGGTGCGCGGGGTGCGTTTTGACACTTTGGCCGCCATTTGCCGAACCCTACAATGCCAGCCCGGTGAACTACTCAGCTATTTAGACGTGCCCGAGTTGCCCCCCGAAGCATGATCAGCTTTCATCCCAACGCGCAAGGCCGTGGCCGCCGCCGCGTCGGCCTGCTACTGCTCTTGCTTGTGATGCACATGGCCGTCTGGCTGGGTCTGGATGCGCATTGGCGCTATGCCCAAAAAGCCCGGCATACCCAAACCATCGCGCCGCATATTCAAGTTAGCCTGCTGGCGCCACCTGCCCGCAAGCAAGTGGCTGAAGTGTTGCCCTCGCGAGGGCCGGTTCAATTGGCCAAGCCGCGTGTCAGCAGCCTGGCGGCGCCGGCCCGTCAAGATGACGAGCAAGCCAGCGACGTGCAAGCCAGCAAAAGCTCGTCGATAGCGGCACCCAACAGCACGGTCGAAACGAGCGCGCCGGCGCAAGCGCACCGGCCGCCGGAGCGACTCAATCTGGCCCTGCCGGCTCGGGCGGCTTCCGGCGCGCGGGGCACGCCGGCGCAGATGGCGGCACAAGACCCGCGCGCAAATTCACACGGCCCCGATATGGGCGAGCGCATGGCCGTAGCCCTGGGCAGCGACCCCACGCTGCGCGAAGAATTGATCGCACCGGGCCACCGCCGCTTCCGCCAAGGCAGCACCTGCCTGGACGTCAACGACACCCGCAACTCGCAGCTCAACCCCTTTGACGAAAACGCCCGCATGGGCTCCAAGCTGGTATCCAAATGCAAGCAATAGTCCACACGACGGCCATCGCCAACCTGAAGCCGCAGCTTCAAGTTCTCGCCTTTTTCGCCATCTCGATGCTGTTGGCCGATGCTCGCGCCCAAGACGTCCCGGACGCTGGCCAGCCCGCCGTGTTGGAGTCTGTCTCAGTCAATTTGAAACGCGACGGCAGCATCCGGCCCTATCGCCAGATGAACGAGGTGCTCAGCATGCTGCAGCGCTACGGCCAAGGCCTCTTCCGTCTGGAATTCAGGTTAGAGGCCAAGGACCCCAAGCTGCCGCTGCCACGGGCGCTCAAGCTGGCCGTGATGCATGCCGACGCCTACGTGCCCATTCCGATCCAGGCCGACGGCACGCTGGAATTGCCGGTGCTGCCCAAGGAGCAGGCCAAGGACGCCGAGATCGCCAGCAATCTGCCCAAGGGCTCGGCCAAGGTGAGCGGTAAGTTGCTGCTGACCGTCAAGCCGGCGCAGCTTGATATGGCGCTGGTGCGCAAAATCATGAACGCGGCGGGCACCATGCGCAGCGAGATCTTGCCCTGGTATCTGCGCTGGGCATTTCCGCAGGTCGAAGGCGTACGCATTTGCAGCGCTCAAGCGAACTGGGAGCTTGAATGGCCCGATACGGCCACCGTCGGTCAATTGCTGACCGTGCCGCTGAGCGCCGACCCCAAGGACTTCGATCCGGACCAAAGCGGCGCGAGCAAGCAGTCGCCCTCCGCGCGCCGCCAATGCACCACCCTGAGCGGCGAAGAACGCTGGCCCGACAACGCCAGGCTGGTGGCGCCCCTGGATGCGAGCCTGAGCGTGCGGCTCAGCGGCCAGCGCTGATCAAACCACCAGAGCCTGACGCTTGCCGCGCTGCGCCTTGAGCTGTGCACGCTGCTCCTCCTGCAAGCGCAGCACCCGGCGCTGCAGCTTGCCGCTGGTCGTCATCGGCAAGGCGGTGACGAATTCGATTTCTTTTGGATACTCATAGGGCGCCAAGGCCCCACGCACATGGGCTTGCAACTCGGCCACCAACGCGGCCGATTCAACCTGGCCGGGGCTCAAGACCACATAGGCCTTGACCAAGGCGCCGCGCGCCGCGTCCGGCTTGGGCACCACCGCCGCATTGGCGACAGCCGGATGCTTGATCAGGCAGTTTTCGATTTCGCCGGGGCCGATGCGGTAGCCGGCCGACTTGAACATATCGTCGCTGCGGCCCTGGTACCAAAAATAACCATCAGCATCGACGCAGGCCAGATCGCCGGTGCGGCACCAGCTGTTGTCGGGGTCACCGCTGAACTTGGCGGCCGTGGCGGCGACGTTGCTCCAATAGCCCAGAAAGAACACCGGATCGAGCGCGCCCTGCACGTCGCGCCGGTGCACCGCCACCTCGCCGCTGACGCCTGGGGGGCAGGTCTTGCCGTCCTCGTCGATCACCGCGACCCGGTGGCCGGGGTAGGCGCGGCCCATGCTGCCCGGCCGCGCCGGCCAGAAGCGGCTGCAATTGCCCACCACATAGTTGACCTCGGTCTGGCCGAACATCTCGTTGACCATAACGCCAAGTTGCTGCTGACAGTAGGCAAACACCGCGTCGCCGACCGCCTCGCCGGCACTCATGATGGCCCTCAGCTTGAGCTGAAACTTCGCCGCCGGTTCAGGCACGGCCTTCAGCATCGCTTTCAAGGCGGTGGGGAACAAAAACGTGTGCGTGATGCCGTGGCGTTGCATCAGCTCGAAGGCTCGCTCCGGGTTGAAGCGGCCCTGATAGGCCAGGATGGGCCGGCCGAAATAGAGTGTCGGCAACAAGGCATCCATCAAGCCGCCGGTCCAGGCCCAGTCGGCCGGGCTCCAGAACACCGCGTCGGACTTCTTGCTCGCATCGGCCGGGTCGAAACCGAACCAGTTCTGGCTGGCGACAAAGCCGCTCAGATTGCCGATCAAGGCCCGCTGCGGAATCAGCGCACCCTTGGGGTCGCCGGTGGTGCCGCTGGTGTAAATCAGCAGCGCCGCATCATCGGCCTGCAGCCGCGCCGGCGTGAAGCGCGCCGGCTCGGCCTGCAGCGCGGCCATCCAGCACACCTCATGCTCGCCCTGCGGCTGACCCCCGGCCGTGATCAAGGTGCGCAGGGCCGGGCACTTTACTCGCACGGCCTGCAGCTGCGGCAGGCCGGCCTCGTCGACGATTGCCAGCACGGCGCCGCTGTCACGCAAACGGAACTCCAAGGCGTCCGGGCCAAATAGATGGGACATCGGCACGCCGACCGCGCCGAGCTGGTTGATCGCGATATGCGCCACCGCCGTCTCAAAACGCTGCGGCAGCAAAATCGCCACCCGGTCACCCCGCTGCACGCCGCGGCGCCGCAAGGCATTGCTCAAGCGATTGGCGGCACGCTGCAACTGGCCATAGCTGTACTGGGCGCGCGACACGGCCGACGCGCTCTCGCTCTCAAAAATGATCGCCAGCGCATCCGGCGTCTCGCGTGCCCAGCGGGCGCAACAGGCCTCGGCCAGGCTGAACTCTGCAGGCACCGTCCAAGAAAAGCCGGCGTACAGGGCCGCATAGGCGTCGACACAGGCATCGCTTGAACGACCAATATGCTTTTCCATCGAACGCCCTTATGTGTCGCCAGCAAGTCGCGCATGGTAGCCAAGGCCTGCCGAATGGCGCTCATGGATTGCCCTCGGTCAAACTGGCATCAGGCTTTGTAGCGCGCCAGCGCATCACCGCTGAGTCGGCAGATGCGCCAGTCAGGCAGCAGGCTCGCGCCCATGCGCTCGTAGAAGCGGATCGCGTCTGCATTCCAGTCCAGCACGCTCCACTCGAAACGGCCATAGTCGCGCTGGTTGGCGAGCTGCGCCAAGCGGGTCAGCAGCCCCTTGCCCAGGCCGACACCGCGGTGCGCCTGGCGCACATAGAGGTCCTCAAGATAGAGCCCGGGCTTGGCCAAAAAAGTGCTGAAGTTGGTGAAGAACAGCGCGAAGCCGACCACCTCACCCTCGACCTCGCCCACCAGCGCCTCGACCACCGGCTTGGGGCCGAACAAATGGGGCGCCAGCTTGTCGGCGGTCACGGCCAGCAGATGGGTCAACTGCTCGAACTCGGCCAGCTCGGTGATCAGGGCAACGATGGCGGGCACATCGCGCGGCGCGGCGGGGCGTATGGTGTAGGCGGTCATGGGCGCTGATTCTGCCCGTGAATCAAGCCCGGGCAATTGTCACAAAGCCGACAGCCATGCAATGTTGCAGCGGGCTACAGTGCGCCGCATGACTGCACCCGCCTATCTTGCCCGCCGCCCCTATCAAAGCCGCTTCATAGCCCTGCGCGGGCTGCGCCACCATCTGCTCGACTGGAGCGCCGCCGGCACCGCCAGCGATCAGCAAGGCCCGCCACTGCTGATGCTGCACGGCTGGATGGATGTGGGCGCTTCGTTTCAGTTCGTGGTCGACGCCTTGCAGGAGCAAGGCCGCCGGGTCATCAGCATCGACTGGCGCGGCTTTGGTCTGAGCGCCGGCAGCGGCGCCGACGCGTACTGGTTCCCCGACTACCTGGGCGACCTCGACGCCTTGCTGGACGCCGTCAGCCCCGACGCGCCGGTTGACCTGCTGGGTCACAGCATGGGCGGCAATGTGGTGATGACCTATGCCGGCGCCAGGCCCGCCCGGGTGCGGCGCGTGATCAATCTGGAAGGCTTCGGTCTGCCCGACACGCAGGCCGAGCAGGCACCGGGCCGCCTGAGCAAATGGCTGGACGACCTGAAGACGACGCAGGAGCTGAAGCCTTATGCCGATCTGGCGGCGGTGGCCGCAAGGCTGATGAAGACCAACCCGCGCTTGGGCGCGGCCAAGGCGGATTGGCTGGCGCCGCATTGGTCGCGCGAGGTGGACGGTGCCTGGCAAATTCTGGCCGACCCGGCGCACAAGCGCGCCAACCCCATGCTTTACCGCAAGGATGAAATCGTCGCCACCTGGGCGCGCATCGAGGCCCCTTTGCTCTGGGTAGAAGGCGCTTGCACCGATTTGACCAAGTTCTGGGGCACGCGCTACCCGCGCAGCGACTTCGAGAGCCGCCTGAGCGTGGTGCCCAATTTGCGGCGTCAGGTGCTGGCCGACGCCGGCCATATGCTGCACCACGATCAGCCCGAGGCGCTGGCCGCCGCCATCGAGGACTTCTTGGCCTGATCAAACAAAGCCTTGTCGAGCTTGCGCATGGCATAGGCGTAATAGGCAATCAAGGCACAGTAGAGCAGCACCGCACCTTGCGCGGCGAGCCAAAAACTAAAGGGCCAACCGAAGAAGCTGAAGCTCAGCTCGCGAGCAAAAAAAGTACCGCCAAAGGTGACCAGCGCCCAAATCAGCAGCAAACCAAAGCTCAGGCGCCGGCTGCGCTGCCAATGAAGCGTGCGGGCGGCAGCAAGGATTCGATCGCTTTCAATGCTATCCATACGGTCCTCATGCAGTGTCGGCTCGCGAACATCAATCTGGACGCCAGTGTGCCGCAAGCCCGGCCCGCGCAACAGGCTGAAAGCCCTGATTCGCAACCTCAAGCGGCGGGCGCGCCGGCCCGTGTGAAAATAGCGGACTCTGGACGGTCGAGGGCTGCCGCACTTCAGCGCACTCAAACAGCATCCGCAAACGACCGCCTCCGCAAGGAAATAAGAACATGGACATCGAACACATCAACGCCATTGGCGTCTCCCTGAACGACCTGACAGCGCGGACTGCCGCGCTAAGGGGGTATCTTTGACTACGACCGCAAAGCCCTGCGCCTGAACGAAGTCAACGCCGCTTTAGAAAACCCCAGCGTCTGGAACGAGCCCAAGCGCGCCCAGGAATTGGGCAAAGAAAAGCGCACGCTGGAGAACGTGGTTCAGACCATCGACCACTTGGAAAGCAATCTGGCCGACAACCTGGAGTTGTTCGAGATGAGCAAGGCCGAGGACGACTTCGAAGGCTTGAGCGCCATCGAAGGCGATGCGGCCAAGCTGAAGGGAGTCGTCGAGCAGATGGAATTCCGTCGCATGTTCAACAAGCCCGAAGACCCGCTGAATTGTTTCATCGACATCCAGGCCGGCGCCGGCGGCACCGAGGCCTGCGACTGGGCCAGCATGCTGTTGCGCCAATACCTGAAGTACGCCGAGCGCAAGGGCTTCAAGACCACGCTGGAGGACGAAACAGCGGGTGATGTGGCCGGCATCAAGAGCGCCACCATCAAGGTCGAGGGTGAATACGCCTTCGGCCTGCTGCGCACCGAAACCGGCGTGCACCGCCTGGTGCGTAAGAGCCCGTTCGACTCCTCGGGCGGCCGCCACACCAGCTTTGCCTCGCTGTTTGTCTACCCCGAAGTGGATGATTCGATCGAGATCGACATCAACCCGTCCGATGTGCGCACCGACACCTTCCGAGCCTCCGGTGCCGGCGGTCAGCACATCAACAAGACCGATTCGGCCGTGCGCCTGACCCACATCCCGACCGGCATCGTGGTGCAGTGCCAGGACGGCCGCAGCCAACACGGCAACCGCGATGTTGCGTGGAAGCGCCTGCGCTCGCGCCTGTATGACTTTGAATTGCGCAAGCAGCAGGAAGCCCAGCAAAAGCTCGAAGACACCAAGACCGACGTCGGCTGGGGCCACCAGATCCGCAGCTACGTGCTCGACCAGAGCCGCATCAAGGACCTGCGCACCAACCTGGAAATCTCGAACACGCAGAAGGTGCTCGACGGCGACCTCGACCCCTTCATTTCCGCCAGCCTGAAGCAAGGCGTGTGATGGCCGCGGCGGTCCGTGCGTTGATCTTCGACATGGACGGCACCATGATCGACTCGATGGGCCACCACCGCCTGTCGTGGATCGAGTTTGCGCGCCGGCATGCGCTGGCCATCGAGGTGGATGAGCTGATGCGGCGCACGACGGGCCGCACCGGCGCCGAGTGCATGAACGATCTGTTCGGGCGCGAGCTCACGCAAGCCGAATCCTGGGCCCTGATCGCCGAGAAGGAAGGCATCTACCGCGAGCTGTTCGCGCCAGTGTTCCGCGAAGTGGCGGGCTTTCGTGCCTTCGCGGCCGCCGCGCAGGCGCAGGGCCTGGCCATCGGCGTGGGCACCGCGGGCGACCGCCACAACATCGCCTTCGCGATGCAGCACCTGGCGATGGACCCGGCGCCGCGGGCCATCGTCGGCGGCGACGAGGGCCTGCCCGGCAAACCCGAGCCGGCGATCTTCCTCGAAGCCGCCCGTCGCCTGGGCATTGCGCCGGCCCATTGCGTGGTGTTCGAAGACGCGCCCTTCGGCATCGAGGCCGCACGCCGCGCCGGCATGCGGGCCGTTGCGCTGTGTTCGAGCCACAGCGCAACGCGCAGCCGCTGGCGTCGCAGGTGAGGGGCTCAAGCTCGGCGAGCGTGACGTCGAACAACGCCTCGCCATAGGGACCCGCGATCAGGGTGCGG
>NZ_JANNMI010000455.1:0-12613 GCF_031397715.1 Roseateles sp. | reverse complement strand
TGCTGCTGCTGCTGCGTTGGCTCATGCGCTTTCCTCGATCGCTTCACGATTCATGATGGTGGGTGCTGTAACGCCTAACACGGCCAATGCGTTGGCAAGCACCTGACGGGTGGCGGTCAGCAGCGCGGCCCGTGCTTGGCTCAAGGCCGGTGTCTGGTCAAGCACCCGCTCGGCGGCATAGTAGCTGTGATAGCTGGCGGCCAGGTCGCGCAGGTAGAACGCCACATCATGCGGCGCCAGCGATTCGGCCGCGCTGCTCAGCATGCGCGGGTAATCGGCCAGCTTGAGCATCAGGGCAGCTTCGGTCGGTGCGCTCAGCAGGCTCAGGTCCGCATCGGCCAATGTGGACTCGTCACCGCCGCGTGCGACCCAGTTGCGCAGCACCGAGCAGATCCGCGCATGCGCGTACTGCACATAGAAGACCGGGTTTTCATCGTTCTGCTTCAACGCCAAGTCAACATCGAAGGTGAACTCGGTGTCCGCCTTGCGGCCGATCAGGAAGAAACGCACCGCGTCGCGGCTGGTCCAGTCGACCAGATCGCGCAAGGTGACATAACTGCCGGCGCGCTTGGAGATCTTGACCTCTTCGCCGCCCTTCATCACCGTCACCATCTTGTGCAAGATGTAGTCGGGGAAGCCCAGCGGGATGCCCACATTGGCCGCCTGCAGGCCGCCGCGCACGCGGGCAATCGTGCCGTGGTGGTCGGTGCCCTGGATATTGATGCACTTGGTGTAGCCGCGCTGGAACTTGTCGATGTGATAAGCGACGTCGGGCACGAAGTAGGTATAGCCACCCTCGCTCTTGCGCATCACGCGGTCTTTGTCGTCGCCGTAGTCGGTGGTGCGCAACCACAGCGCGCCGCCTTCTTCAAAAGTCTTGCCGCTGGCGTTCAGGCGGGCGATGGTGTCGTCAACCCGGCCGCTGCTGTAGAGGCTGGACTCCAGGAAGTAGCTGTCGAACTTGAGACCAAAGGCCTGCAGGTCCAGATCCTGCTCGTGGCGCAGATAGGCGACGGCGAACTGGCGGATGCTGTCCAGGTCCTCAATATCGCCCGAGGCTGAAAAAGAGCGGTCGTCGGCCACCACGGTCTGCTTGGCCATGAAGGCGTTGGCGATGTCCTGGATGTAGTCGCCGTTGTAGGCGCTCTCCGGCCAAGCCGCGTCGCCGGGCTTGATGCCTTTCAAGCGGCACTGGGTGGAATTGGCCAGCGTGGCGATCTGCACGCCGGCGTCGTTGTAATAGAACTCGCGGGTGACTTGCGAGCCTTGGGTTTTGAACAGGCTGCACAGCGCGTCGCCCAAGGCCGCTTGGCGAGCATGGCCCACATGCAGCGGCCCGGTCGGGTTGGCCGACACGAACTCGACCATCACATGGCGCTCGTTGGCCGGCTGCTGGCCAAAGGCTTCGCCCGCGCTCAAGACCTCGGCGACGACGGCCTGCTTGGCGGCGTCAGTCAAGCGGATATTGATGAAGCCGGGGCCGGCGATTTCCAGCGCCGTGACCCATTTTTGAAACGCCGGCTTGGCAGCAAGCGCGGTGATCATGGCCTGCGCCAGCTCGCGCGGGTTTTTCTTCAGCGGCTTGGCCAGTTGCATGGCGGCCGTGCAGGCGAAGTCGCCATGGCCAGCCTGCTTCGGTGATTCAAAGGCAGCCGGCAGCGCGGAGCCGGGGCTGAGTTCCTGGATGGCATCGCCTAGGGCGGCGAGCAGTTCTTGCTTGGCTTGGATCATTCGGCAATTCTACGGGTGGCGCTTGCGTATGATGCCTCGCATGCCCACGGATCCCGATCTCCCCATAGAGGCCAACGTCGACTTGCCGGTCTACATCGGCAAGTACAAGGTTCTGCGCCGCCTCGGCGAGGGCGCCACCAGCGATGTGTTTCTGGCCTTTGACGAGTTCCGCAAGGCCGAGGTGGCGATCAAGCGCATGCGGGCCTGGGCCACCCAAAGCCGGGCCGGCCAGCAGGGCGACTACAGCTTTCACTTCTATGCCGCCGAGGCCGCGCTGGCCGGGCGGCTGCAACATCCGAATGTCGTGCATATCCTCGACGCGGTGCCCGATCAAGACGCGCCCTATCTGGTGATGGAGTTTGTGCCCGGCGTGACGCTCAAGCATTTCTGCCGCAGCGACCGCCTGCTGCCGCTGGACCAGATCGTCGAGCTGGGTTTTAAGTGCGCGATGGCCTTGAGCTATGTGTTCCGCCAGGGTCTGATCCACCGCGACGTCAAGCCGGCCAATCTGCTGGCGGTGCTGGACGCGCAGGGCCAGGTCACCGACGTCAAGGTCAGTGATTTCGGCAGCGCGCTGAACCTGCATTCCGATTCCACCCAGGTGCACCGGGTCGGCTCGCTGGCCTATATGCCGCCCGAGCAGATCGAGGGCGGCGACGTTGACTGCCGGGCCGATATCTACGCGCTCGGCGCAGTGCTTTACCACCTGGTGGCCGGCCGCCCGCCGTTTGACGCGCCCAGCCAGATGGCCTTGATGCACCAGATCTATCACCAGGCGCCGCCCTCGCTGGTGGGCCTGCGCGGCGGCGTCACGGCCGAGCTGGACGCGGTGATTCTGAAGGCGCTGGCCAAGCACCCGGCCGAACGCTACGCCGACTGGGAGGCGTTTGGGCGCGCGCTGTCGGAGTTGGTGTCCAAGCAGTTGGTGCCGCTGGCCAGGCTGTACGAGGTGAAGGACTCCGAGCGTTTCAATATGCTGCGCGAGCTGGAGTTTTTTGCCGATTTTGGCGATGTGGAGCTCTGGGAGGTGGTGCACCGCGGCCGCTGGCAGCGTTTTCCGCCCGAGCATGCGCTGTACAGGCGCGGCCAGGAGGGCAATACCTTTCACATCATTGCGCAGGGCGCCGTCGAGGTGTTCCGCGATGGCACATCAGTCGCCACGCTGGGCCAGGGCACCTCGGTCGGCGAGATGGCCTATCTGGCGCCTAACCCCGATCTGCGCCGGCACAGCACCGATGTGATCGTCAGCGAGATCTGCACCACGATTTCGTTCACGCCCGAGTCCATCGGCATGCTCAGCCCGGAATGCCAGCACCGGTTTGACCGTGGCTTCATCCAGGTGCTGGTGCGGCGCTTGCATGCGGCGCATGAGTCGATGGCGCATCCACGACGCATCATGTAAACCCGTCTTGAGTCTGTCGCGTTAGCGTGCTTGAATTGCTCAGAAGGCCGTTTTCAATCCACCCCACTCAGAAAGAACTCAGATGAAGAAACTGATTAGCTTTGCGGCTTTGGCCATGTTTGCTTTCGGCGCCGCAGCGGCCGACGCCACTTGCGACGCGCAGGCCGTCGAGAAGAAGCTGGCCGGCGCCGCCAAGACCAGCTTTTTGAAGAAATGCAATGCCGATCATCCGGCCGCCGCAGCCATGGCCGGCAACCCGGCTTGCGACGCCAAGGCGGCCGAGAAGAAGCTGGCCGGCGCGGCCAAGACCAGTTTCATGAAGAAGTGCGCGGCCGATGGTGGACCCGAGGTGGCCGCCGCCACAGCAGATGCCGCGAGCACTTGTGCGGCCATGTCGGCCGAGAAGAAGCTGGCCGGCGCCGCCAAGACCGCCTTCGAGAAGAAATGCGTCGCCGACGCCGCCGCCAAGTAAAGCCTGACTTAGTAGACCCCGAGGCCGCGCGCCAGCAGCACGCCGGCCGCGGGGATCAGCAAGAGCAGGTGGGCAGTGCGCATGATCTGTGCCCGCACCGCCTTGATTTCTTGCTCAAGCGGCAAGCGGCCCTGGGCTTCAAGCTGCAATAGCCAGCGCCGGAACGCCATGCTGGGCTTGATGGACAGCAGCAGGAGCAGCAGCAGCAGCCCCAGCTTGGCCCACCACAGCGGTTGACCGACGTACCAGGCCGCGCTTTTGATGCCCCAGATGCTGCGCGCCAGGCCGCTGGCCAGGATCAGCGCGGCGGCGCTCAGATAGATCTTGTCCAAAACGACCAAACGCCTCACCACGGCCGCATTCAGCCACTCGACCCGGCACAGCGCCGCTTGGCTGCTGATGAAGACCACCAGGCTCAGGATGGCGGCGATATGCAAATAAGCCAGCAGCGCTTCCAGATTCATCACCGTCATCATCATTTGTTCAGCCAATAGCTGTCGTTGCCGTAATTCAGTTTCAGAAAATCCATCCACAGCCGCACGCGCAGCGGCAGATGCTTGCGCTGCGGGATCAGCACGAAGATACCGTTAGGCGGCGCGGCGAAGGCGTCCAGCACGGTGGTCAAGCGGCCGGCCTGGATGTCGGCCTCAACCTCCCAGGTGCTGCGCCAAGCCAGGCCCAGCCCGGCCACGCACCAGTCGTGCAAGACCTGGCCGTCGCTGCAATCGAGCCGGCCGCTGGGCCGGGCGAAGCTCAGCTCGCCGTTGATCAGAAAGGCCCAGCCGCGCGTTTGGCTGGCGTCGGAGCTGAGCGTCAGGCAGCTGTGGCGGCTCAGCTCGCTGGGGTGCTGCGGCGTGCCGGCGCGTTTCAGATAGGCCGGTGTGGCCACGCACAAACGGCGGTTGTCGGCCAGCCGCACACTGACCAGGCTGGAATCCGGCAGGTCGCCGACGCGCACCGCGCAGTCAAAGCCCTCGCCGCTGATGTCGACCACGCGGTCGCTCAAGTTCAGTGAAATGCTGACGTCCGGGTGCTGGGCCAGGAACTCCGGCACCAACGGCGCCACATGGCGGCGGCCGAAGCCGGCCGGGGCGGTGATGCGCAGATGACCGCTGGCCTTGACGCCGCCGGCGCTGACGCTGGCCTCCGCGTTGTTGAAGTCCACCAGCAGGCGCTGGCAGTCCTCCAGAAACGCCACGCCCTCATGCGTCAGGCTGATGCGCCGGGTGGTGCGCAGCAAGAGCTTGACGCCCAGACGCGACTCCAGCGCGTCGATGCGCCGGCCCATCACCGCCGGCGCCACACCCTCGACTTGCGCGGCGGCGGTCAGGCTGCCACGGGTGGCGACCGAGACAAAGGATTCAATCTGCTTGAGGCGGTCCATGGGGGCGATTGTGCTGCCGCACCGAGTTAAAAAACCCGAGTTTCGTCTGATTCATGCAAATTCATCAGGTATTCCATGCGCCCAAGACGATGAATCACGGGCGTGTTTTCGCATAAATTCAGGGTATTCCTTTATCTGTAGGCCCAACACCATGACAGTACGCACCTCCATCCACGGTTTGCAAGTTGCCACCGAGCTGTTTGACTTCATCGAGCAGCAGGTGCTGCCCGGCACCGGTGTGGGCAGCGCCGCCTTCTGGGCCGGCTTCGACGCCATCGTCAGCGATCAGGCGCCCAAGAACATCGCTCTGTTGGCCGAGCGTGACCGCCTACAGACCGCGATGGACGCCTGGCACCGCGCTCACCCCGGCCCGATTACCGATATGCCCGCCTACCGCGCGCATCTGGAGCAGATTGGCTACTTGGTGCCGGCGCCCGGCGCGGTGCAGATCAGCACCGCCAATGTCGACGCCGAGCTGGCTACGCAGGCCGGCCCGCAATTGGTCGTGCCGATCCTGAATGCCCGCTATGCCTTGAATGCCGCCAACGCGCGCTGGGGCTCGCTGTATGACGCGCTCTACGGCACCGATGTGATTGCCGAGACCGACGGCGCTGAAAAGGCCGGCCGCTACAACCCGCTGCGCGGCGCCAAGGTGATTGCTTTTGCCCGCCAGGTCTTGGATCAAGCGGCGCCGTTGTCGAACGGATCACACAAGGACGCCACCGGCTACCGTGTCGAGTCGGGTCGTTTGGTCGTGGCCATGGGCGCGGGTGTCACCGGCCTGGCGGACCCGGCTCAGTTCATTGGCTACCAAGGCGCGGCAGCGGCACCGACTTCGGTGCTCTTGCGCCACAACGGTCTGCACCTGGACATTCAGATTGACCGTTCAACCGCGATTGGCCAAAGCGACGCCGCCGGCGTCAGTGACCTGGTGCTGGAGGCGGCGCTGTCGACCATTCTTGACCTGGAAGACTCGGTCGCGGTCGTCGACGCCGAGGACAAGGTCTTGGCCTATGGCAATTGGCTGGGCATTTTGAAGGGCACGCTGACCGAGGAAGTTAGCAAGGGCGGCAAGACAATTTCACGCCGGCTCAACCCGGACCGGGTCTACACCGGCGTTAATGGTCAAAACGGCGGCGAGGTCAAGCTGCATGGCCGCTCGCTGATGTTTGTCCGCAATGTCGGCCACCTGATGACCAACCCGGCGATTCTTTATGGCGACGACCTGGAGATTCCCGAAGGCATCTTGGACGCCGTCATCACGACCACGATTGCGATCCACGACCTGCAGCGCAAGGGGAATTCGCGCACTGGCTCGGTTTACATCGTGAAGCCCAAGATGCACGGCCCGGACGAGGTCGCCTTCGCATCCGAGATCTTCGGCCGTGTCGAGGCGATGCTGGGCCTGCCCGAGAACACCGTCAAGCTCGGCATCATGGACGAAGAGCGCCGCACCAGCGTCAATTTGAAGGCCTGTATCGCCGCGGCGTCCGGCCGTGTCGCCTTCATCAACACCGGCTTCCTTGACCGCACCGGCGACGAGATGCACACCGCCATGCAGGCCGGTGCGATGTTCCGCAAAGGCGATATGAAAACCAGCGCCTGGATCGCCGCCTATGAGCGCAGCAATGTGCTGACGGGCCTCAGCTGCGGCTTGCGCGGCCGCGCTCAAATTGGCAAGGGCATGTGGGCGATGCCTGACCTGATGGCGGCGATGCTGGAGCAAAAGATCGCTCATCCCAAGGCCGGTGCCAACACCGCCTGGGTGCCGTCGCCGACCGCTGCGACCTTGCACGCGCTGCACTATCACCAGGTCAATGTGGCGGAGGTGCAAAAGGAACTGGAGCAAATCGACGCCGACGCCGAGCGCAATTCAATCCTCGACAAATTACTGCAAATTCCGGTGGTCGCACAAGCGAGTTGGTCCGCGGCCGAGATTCAGCAAGAGTTGGACAACAACGCGCAAGGCATTTTGGGTTATGTGGTGCGCTGGGTGGACCAAGGCGTGGGCTGCTCCAAGGTGCCGGACATTCACAACATCGGCCTGATGGAGGACCGAGCAACCTTGCGGATTTCCAGCCAACACATCGCTAACTGGCTCTTGCATGGCGTGACAACCGCCGCACAGGTGACCGAGACCTTCGAGCGCATGGCGGCGGTGGTGGACGGGCAAAACGCCGGCGACGCGCTGTACCAGCCGATGGCCGGGCATTTTGAGACCTCGGCGGCCTACCAAGCGGCGCTGGACCTGGTCTTCAAGGGTCTGGAGCAGCCCAGCGGCTATACCGAGCCGCTGCTGCACGCCTGGCGGCTAAAAGTGAAGGCAGTTAGGGATTGATCTTTCGTAATTTGGCTGGTAGGAAATTTTCCTACAGCAAAAAACACCGATCTTGAGGCCTTGTTGCATCCCCGTCACGGGGACATGCAGGCATGGGTTTGGGCACTTTGCTACGTTAAAGTTTTGTGACCAAAAGCGGTTGAATCAGCCGAGCTCGCCCGAAAAAGGAGAGTCTTCGGCGGCAGCGATGGTGACAACAAACCACTACCCCAAGGTTAGATAATGATTTTGAAGATGCATAAAGTCAGTGCCATCCGCATTGCCGTGGTCGCCGCGATGGGCGCGATGACGATTTCAGCGCAGGCTCAGACGGCTCAACTTGAGCGTATTGAAGTGACCGGCTCCAGCATCAAGCGCATCTCCAGCGAAGGCGCATTGCCGGTGCAAGTCATCTCCGCCAAGGACATCGCCCGCTCGGGTGCCACCTCGGTCTCCGACGTGCTCCGCAATTTGCCGGCCATGCAAGGTTTCCAGATCGCTGACACCGCGGTCGGTTCCAACTCCGGCGGTATCAGCACCGCCAATATCCACGACATCGGCTCCCAGTACACCCTGGTGCTGTTGAACGGCCGCCGCATTGCGCCTACCGGCGACGGCAGCACGGTCAACCTGAACTCGATCCCGATGAGCGCGATCGACCGCATCGAAGTGCTGACCGACGGCGCTTCCGCCCTGTACGGCTCGGACGCGATTGCCGGCGTGGTGAACTTCGTGTTGAAGAAGAACTACCAAGGCGGCAACGCTGTCGCCAGCGGCATGGTGCCCCTGGAAGGCGGCGGCAAGTCGGCCTATGCCAGCCTGACCTATGGCATCGGTGACATCGACAAGGACCGTTTCAACGTCCTGATGTCCTATCGCCACGACCAGCAACAGCAACTCAAGGCGACCGACCGTGATTTCGGCAGCACCGCCTATATCCCGTTCTCGTTCAACGGCAAGCAGTACATCTATGACCGCACCAGCCCCTCGGCTGTGCCGGCCAACGTGACGGTCACGGCCCGCAATGGCGCCGATGGCAAGCCCTTGTTCCCGGCCTACGCCTTCAATCCCTATGCCAAGGCCAATGGCGGCAAGTGCGCGGACCGCAACTTCTCCAACCTGACCAATGTGGTCGGCGTGCAAGAAACCTGCGGTTTCGACTATGCCAACACGATCGAAATCTACCCCGAGAGCAAGCGTGACTCGCTGTTCGTGTCGGGCCAGTTCAAGGTCAATGACAAGCTGTCCTTCTATTCGGACGTGGCGCTGAGCCGTTTTGATCTGACCGCACGTATCGCGGCCAACCCGGTGCCGGTGGCAATCCCGACCTCGACCGACCTGTTTGCCAAGTATGTTGCACCGTACTTGACGGCGAACCAGATCGCCAACTTGTCGCTCGAAACCGACAAGACCAGCCCGAACTTCGGCAAACCACGAGTGACCGCCGGCTACCGCGCGCAAGATTTCGGCACGCGTGACTCGCAAACCATCACCGACTCCAAGCACTTCGTCATCGGCGCGGAAGCCGAATTGGCAGGCTGGATCATGAATGGCGGTTTGACCTGGTCGCAGAATTCCATCGACGAGAAATATGTCGGTGGCTATTTCAAGAAGGCTGAATTCATCAGCATGGTGCAGAACAACAAGTTCGACCCATTTGCTGAAGCCGGCAAACAGACGCCAGCGACGCTGCAGCTGATGGCCGACTCGATCTACCACGGCACCGTGCGCAATGGTGAGACCACACTGACCGGCGCTGACTTCCGCGCCTCACGCGAGTTGTACAAGCTGCCGGCCGGTGACTTGAGCCTGGGTCTGGGTGTGGACGTTCGCGAACAGCAGTACACGAATACGCCAACAGCCGATGCCGTCAATGGTGTGATCTACAACTTTGCTGCGCCCAACAAGTTCGACGTCAAGCGCAAGTCGGGTGGTGTGTTCGGCGAACTGCTGATCCCCGTGATCAAGAACCTGGAGCTGACCGCTGCCCTGCGTTACGACTCCATCAAGAAGACCGACAACGCCGTGACCGGCAAATCGGTCGGTGAAGACCTGAGCGCCACGACCTACAAGATCTCGGGCCGCTACCAAGTCATCCCACAAGTCTTGATGCGCGGCTCCTACGGCACCGGCTTCAAGGCCCCCGATATGTTGACCCTGGCGGCGCCCTTGGTGCCCAACGGGGTGACAGCGGCCAGCTTCGACTGCCCGTTCCCAGGTACATCGGCTTGCCAGCCCACCAAGCGTCAGTACACCCAGTTGCTCGGTGGCAATGAGTTGGTCAAACCTGAGAAGTCGGAGCAAATGGCTTTCGGTATCCGCTTCGAGCCCAATGCTTCATTCGGCATCGGCGCCGACTACTACAACGTCTACATCACCGACGCGATCAGCGGTGTGTCGGCTGCGCAGGCCTTTGCCGATCCTGCCAAGTTTGCCAGCTTGTTCACCACCTACCAGCAGCCGGCCGAAGACAAGCCCTACTACGCGTTCAAGAGCGTTTCGACCAATATCGGTCGCTCGAAGAACAGCGGCATTGACTGGGACATGGTCGGTCGTACCAACCTTGAGAACATTGGTCGCCTGACCCTGGGCTTGGCCGGTACCTATGTGATCGAGTCCTCGTATACATTGCCGGGCACCAGTGACCAGTACACGACCAGTCTGAGCCAGTACAACGACGTCAGCGCTTCGGTGACCTTCCGCAACAAGGTGTTGGCAACCGCCACGCTGGACACCGGCAAGTTCACCAACTCGTTCACGCTGAACTGGAAGTCGGGCTACAAGGACAAATTGGCCGATGTGCGTGACGTGGCGACCAATAAGCTGACCAAGGTCGCTGTCGATGTGCCGCGTTCGTCGACGCTGGATTGGCAAGGTATCTATCGCCACAACAAGGCCGCTACGCTGACCGTTGGCGTGAAGAACTTGTTCAACCGTGAGCCTGAGTTCACGTTGCGTGACTCTTCCGGTCACCAGGTTGGCTATGACCCACGTTATGGCGACACGCTGCAGCGTCGCGTTTACGTGACCGGCGGCTACGACTTCTAAAAAGTCGTTTTCAAGCAGGTTTGAAAAGGGGCTTAGGCCCCTTTTTTGCGTCTCGATATTTTGCCGATCTGAGCGCAGCGGCAGCGGGAAGGCATTCGTACGCCACCTAAAATGTGCAGCTGTCCAGAATAAATATGCTCATGCCCCAGTCAGACACAAACAATGCGCCCGCAATGCCGAGTTCCCTGCCACTGCGCTGCGAAGTCTTGATCATCGGCGCTGGCCCGGCCGGTAGCGCAGCAGCCAGGGTGTTGGCACAAGCCGGCCTGGACGTTTTGCTGATCGACCAGCAGCCCCAAGGCCGCGACAAGATTTGCGGCGATGGGCTGATCCCGGATGCGCATGCCGCCCTGGCTCGTTTGGGGCTATTTGACAAGGTGATGGCGCGCGCGCAGCCAGTCAAACATGTCGGCTGCATCGGCCCACGCGGCGGCCGCATCGACGTGCCCGGCCATCTGGCTGTGCTGCCGCGCAGAATCTTGGACGACATCTTGTGCCAAGGCGCACAAGACGCCGGCGCCAAGTTTTTGGCACCGGCCCGCTTCGAGGCACCGCTCTTGGATGCCGAGCAGCGCGTCGTCGGCGCGACGCTGAAGCTCGGCGATGAATTGAGGGAGGTCCGCGCCGACTGGGTGATTCTGGCCACCGGCGCTGTCCCCAAGGCCTTGACCGCTGCCGGCCTGTGCGAGCGCCACACGCCCAGTGGCGTGGCGCTAAGGGGTTATGTGCATGCACCCAGCATGGTCGGGCGCATCAAGGCGATGGATGTGGTGTGGAGCCGCGCGGTGCGGCCCGGCTATGGCTGGATCTTCCCGGCACCGGATGGCTGCTTCAATATCGGCGTCGGGGTGACCGACAGCCATAGATCCGTTGGCGGCAAGGGGTCCAAGAAAGAGTTGAATCTGCGGGGAATTTTTGATGCCTTCGTGGCCAGCTATCCGCCCGCCGCCGAGTTGATGCGCGAGGGCGTCATGGTCGGCGAGCTGAAGGGCGCGCCGCTGCGCTGCACCTTGACCGGCGCGAAGTGGAGCCGGCCCGGCCTCTTGGTCACCGGCGAGGCAGCCGGCAGCACCTATTCCTTCACCGGCGAAGGCATTGGCAAGGCGATGGAAACCGGCATGCTGGCGGCCGAAGCGGTGCTGGCCGGCCGCGCCAAGGGCAGCAGTGACGAGCAGATTCGCAGCAGCTACGAGCAAAAGTTGGCGGCGCTCAGACCTAAGTTCGATCTGTACGAGCGCGCCAATCAAGTCAACGCTCACCCTTGGTTGATCGACCTCTTGATCTGGCGCGCCAACAAGAGCGAGCGCCTGGTCAAACGGATGAGCGGGGTCTTGAACGAAACCAGCAACCCCGGCAATCTGCTCAGCCTGAAGGGCTTCAAGCGCCTGTTCTTCGAGGGATGAACCATGTGCCAACTGCTCGGCATGAACGCCAACACGCCCACCGACGTGATGTTCAGCTTCACCGGGCTGGCCAGCCGCGCCGACGAGCACAAGGACGGCTTCGGCATCGCCTTCTTCGAGGGCCGCGGCCTGCGCCATTTTGTTGACCACCACAGCGCGCGCGTCTCGCCCTTGGCGGAGTTGGTGCAGCGCTATCCGATCAAGAGTGACAACGTGATCGCCCATATCCGCAAGGCCACGCAGGGCGTGGTCGCGCTGGAAAACACCCACCCGTTTCAGCGTGAGTTGTGGGGGCGCTACTGGGTCTTCGCGCACAACGGTAACTTGACGGGCTTTGAGCCGCGCCTGCATGCGGCCTTCAAGCCGGTCGGCCAGACCGACAGCGAGCGCGCTTTTTGCTGGCTGATGCAGGAACTTGCCAAGGCGCATTGTGATGTGCCTTCGGTCGAGGAGTTGACGCACACGCTGGCCGAGCTGATGCCGCAGCTGAATGCTTTTGGCACGTTCAATATGCTCTTGTCTAACGGCCAGGCGCTATGGGCACATGGTTCGACCCATCTGCACTATTTGCAGCGCCGTCACCCGTTCGGGCAGGTCAATTTGCAGGACGAGGACCTCAGCGTCGACTTTGCCGCCTTGACGACGCAAAACGACCGGGTTGCCATCGTCGCCACCGAGCCGCTGACGCGCGACGAGCCTTGGGTGGCTTTTCAGCCGGGCGAGCTGAAGGTCTTTGTCGGCGGTGAGTTGATGCCTGAGTGACTGTCTTATCCCCTTCATCCCCTCCATCCAGGCTGAGATTCTTTGGACGACCTCCCGAAAAAGATTTAGCCAGGATGAAGGGGATGAAGGGGAT
>NZ_JANNMI010000388.1:0-2187 GCF_031397715.1 Roseateles sp. | reverse complement strand
CAGGAAGACAAGAAAGAGGATCATGACGTCCTGCGGCCAGAGTTTTCGAGAGTAGAGAATTGCCCACGGCGCCGTGGCCGACCAAGACGATGGCGCAGCCGCTGGACTTGGCGGTGCGGGTCAGCTGGGCCGCGCATTCGCGCACTTGGGCGACCGAGCCGGGCGCCGAGCTGAGATGCTCGGAGTACAGCGTTTGGATCGAGTCGATGACGCAAAAGGCCGGCTTCTCAATCTCCAAGGTGGCGAGGATTTTCTCCAGGCTGATCTCGGCCAGCACGCGCACGCGGGTGCCGGCCAGCCCCAGGCGGCGCGAGCGCATCGCGATCTGCGCACCCGATTCTTCGCCGGTCACGTACAAGACCGGCAGCTTGTGGGACAGATCGTCGATCGCCTGCAAGAGCAGCGTCGACTTGCCGATGCCGGGGTCGCCGCCGATCAAGACCACGCCGCCGGCGACGATGCCGCCGCCCAAGACGCGGTCCAGCTCCTCCTGGCCGGTGGGCGTGCGCTCGAAGTCGGTGGCTTCGATCTCGCTCAGCGTGGCGACCGGCTGGCTTTTGGCCAAGGCCTGATAGCGGTTGTTTTTGCCGCTGCCGGGCAGTTCGGCAATGCCCTCAATCAGCGTATTCCAGGCGCCACAGGCCGGGCATTTGCCCAGCCATTTAGGGCTCACGCCGCCACAATCGCTGCAGGTATAAATCGACTTTTCTTTGGCCATGGCAGGGATTGTCCCCGCAAGTGGGGCTTTAGGTTTTGAGCCAAACTGCCGTTGGTCCCGGGTCTGTCTACAGGGATCAAAAAAATGAATACAGCAACACCCGATGTGCAGGCCACTGAAGCCGTGGAGCCTGCCGAGCAGGACGCCGAAGACAAGGCCGCTGCCGAGCAAGGCCGACTTTGCCTCGATGAAGGATTCGGTGCGCTTGATGCGAAACAAGGCGGCCTGTTACCGCTCGGCCGGTGGCGGCAATACCACCAGCTTGCAGCGCGCGGAGGCGCTGATGGGTTTTCAGACCGTCGGCATGATGGCCAATTTATTGATGCAACCGCAACAAGCAGCTTGAATGCGGCTATCTTTCTGCACCAACATCAGCTCGCGCATCGGCCGGCCGGCGCTGTAAATCAAGACCGCGGCGCACCAGGTTTACGAGCAGTCCCGCGGCAGTGCCATGGCGGCCTCGCTGATCAAGGAATTCGGCATGTACCCGCCGGGCGATTTGCTGCGCCTGGCCAATGGCGATCTGACGGTGGTGGTGCTGCGGCGCGGCGCCAGCCTGCAATGCCCGCTGGTGATGGCGCTGGCCGATAGCAGGGGCAGCTCAAGTCGCAGCTGATTCGCTATGACACCACGCAGCGCGAGTAAGCGGTGGTCGGTGTGGAGGCCGACAAGAGCTGGATGGCGCAGGTGCCGAGTGAGCGGCTTTACGGCCTCTACGGCATGCATGGGCTGGATGCCTTGAACCCCAGCCATTGAGCCGTGCTACAAAGGCCGCTGGATGGCTAGTTTTGGAGTGTGTGACGATGGAATTTTCAACTTGGCTTGCCTTCTTCGCCGCCTCCTGGGCCATCAGCCTGTCACCCGGCGCCGGTGCCATCGCGGCGATGAGCTCGGGCCTGAACCATGGCTTCAGGCGCGGCTACTTCACCACGTTTGGGCTGATCCTGGGCATCCTGACCCAGATCCTGCTGGTCGGCGCCGGCCTGGGCGCCCTGATCGCCACCTCCAGCATCGGCTTCGCCGTGGTCAAGTACTTGGGCGTCGCCTACCTGGTCTATTTGGGCGTGCAGCAGTGGCGGGCGCCGGCCACGCCGATGGTCGCCAGCAATAGCAATGCCGCGCTGGTCACGCGCCGGCAACTGGTCTTGCGCGGCTGGGGCATCAACGCCGTCAACCCCAAGGGCACGGTGTTTTTGCTGGCGGTGGTGCCGCAGTTCCTCGACCTGAAGGCCGACCTGACGCAGCAGTATCTGGTCATTGCCGCGACGCTGGGCTTCACCGATCTGGTGGTGATGGCTGGCTACACGGCGCTGGCCGCCAAGGTCTTGTCGGCGCTGCGCTCCAGCCATCACATCAAGATCATGAATCGGACTTTCGGCGCGCTGTTCATCGCCGCCGGAGCGCTGCTGGCGTCGTTCAAGCGCAGCGTTTGATCACGCGGTTTGCGGGGAGTGCGGCCAAGGCTTAGG
>NZ_JANNMI010000284.1:0-7786 GCF_031397715.1 Roseateles sp. | reverse complement strand
CATCAAGAGGCCACCCAGCGCAGCCGGGCCGAGCACCAGGCCGACGACCACCGGCACGATGACCGGCAGCAAGCTCGGGATGACCATCTCTTTGATGGCCGCCGTGGTGAGCATGTCGACCGCCGCGCTGTAGTCGGGCTTGCGCTTGCCGGCCATGATCAGGCCGTCGGCGAACTGGCGGCGCACTTCCACCACCACCGAGCCGGCGGCGCGGCCGACCGCTTCCATCGCCATCGCGCCGAACAGATAGGGGATCAGGCCGCCGATGAAGAGGCCGACGATCACCTTCGGGTCGCTCAGGTCGAACGACACTTGCATGCCGCGCGCTTCCAGCGAGTGGGTGTAGTCGGCGAACAAGACCAGCGCAGCCAAGCCGGCCGAGCCGATTGCATAGCCCTTGGTGACGGCCTTGGTGGTGTTGCAGACGGCGTCCAGCGGGTCGGTTTCATCGCGCACGCTCTTGGGCAGCTCGGCCATTTCGGCAATGCCGCCGGCGTTGTCCGTTATGGGGCCGTAGGCGTCGAGTGCCACGACGATGCCGGCCATGCTCAGCATGGCGGTGGCGGCGGTGGCGATGCCGTACAGGCCGGCCAGCTGGTAGGAGGCCAGGATGGCGGCGCAGACGAACAGTACCGGCCAGGCGGTCGAGCGCATCGAGACGCCCAGGCCGGCAATGATGTTGGTGCCGTGGCCGGTGGTGGAGGCTTGCGCGATGTGCTTGACCGGCGCGTACTGGGTGCCGGTGTAGAACTCGGTTACCCAGACCAGCGCGGCGGTCAGCACCAGACCGACGGCGCAGGCGCCGAACAAGCGCATTCTG
Source organism: Roseateles sp. (assembly GCF_031397715.1). Classification (GTDB taxonomy): domain Bacteria; phylum Pseudomonadota; class Gammaproteobacteria; order Burkholderiales; family Burkholderiaceae_C; genus Paucibacter_A. Next base: position 6,966 of record NZ_JANNMI010000284.1, on the reverse strand, counting down.
GTTCCGGCACCTAAAGCGTCATCCGGCATCACCGCGTTGGTGACGAAGTAAAACGCGATCAGCGACAAGACGCCGGCCACGGCCAGGCCCTTGTAGAGCGCCGGCATCACGTTCTTCATGCCCGGCGAGGCCTTGACGAAGTAGCAGCCGATGATGGAGGCGATGATGGACACGCCGCCCAGCATCAGCGGGTAAAGGATGGCGGCCATCGGTGCTGCGGTCACCACCAGCGCGCCCAGTGCCATGGTGGCGATCAGCGTCACCGCATAGGTTTCGAACAGGTCGGCGGCCATGCCGGCGCAGTCGCCGACGTTGTCGCCGACGTTGTCGCCGACGTTGTCGGCAATCACGGCCGGGTTGCGCGGATCATCCTCGGGGATGCCGGCCTCGACCTTGCCGACCAGATCGGCGCCGACGTCGGCGCCCTTGGTGAAGATGCCACCACCCAGGCGGGCAAAGATCGATATCAAGGACGAGCCGAAGGCGAAGCCGAGCAGCGGTTTGAGCGTGGCGGCGTCAATCTTCTCGCCGCCGCTCAAGAACCAGAAGAACAGGCTGACACCCAGCAACCCCAAGCCGACCACCAGCATGCCGGTGATGGCGCCGCCCTTGAAGGCGACGTCCAGCGCCGGGCCAATGCCCTTGGTCGCAGCCTGTGCGGTTCGCACGTTAGCCCGCACCGATACATTCATGCCGATGAAGCCGCAGGCGCCCGACAGCACCGCGCCGAGCACGAAGCCGACCGCCGACATGCTGTCCAGAAAGACCGCGATCAGAATCGCCAGCACCAGGCCGACCGCCGCAATCGTCTTGTACTGACGGGCCAGATAGGCGGCAGCTCCTTGTTGAATTGCCGCGGCAATTTCCTGCATGCGGGCATTGCCCGCGTCTTGACTCAAGATCCAGCTTCTTTGAATGAAGCCGTACAACACAGCCGCTAGGCCGCAGGCCAGAGCGAAATACAGCGCCAAACTCGTCGACATGTAAATGTCTCCTCTTGTTCTATCTGCAGTTGAAGGGGAATCAGCTTCGACACCCGCATCATCAGATGAAGATGAGGGTCAGGTCACCGCAGCCCATGCTACGAGAACGCGAGGGCGTAAACCTTGGGTGTTTACCCAAGGTTTGCGGGTAAACGATGCGGTCGGCGCTTGTCAGGTATCGGCAAGGCCTGCCCGTAGAATGCGGGTTTCCCCTTGACCTAGCCACGGATAATCATGAGCCTGCATAACGTCACCCCCGGCGCCAAAGCGCCCGAACAGTTCAATGTCATCATCGAAATCCCGATGAATGCGGACCCGATCAAGTACGAGGTGGACAAGGAAACCGGCGCGATGTTTGTCGACCGGTTCATGACGACCGCGATGCACTACCCGTGCAACTACGGCTACATCCCGCAGACCCTGTCGGATGACGGCGACCCGGTGGATGTGCTGGTCGTAACGCCTTACCCGCTGACACCCGGTGTGGTGATCACTTGCCGTGCGGTCGGTGTGCTGAAGATGGAAGACGAAGCCGGCGGCGACGCCAAGCTGCTGGCCGTGCCGATCGAGAAGATTTTGCCGATGTACGAGCACTGGCAAAAGCCCGAGGATGTCAGCAAGATGCGCCTCAACGCGATCCAGCATTTCTTCGAGCATTACAAGGATCTGGAGCCGAACAAATGGGTCAAAGTGCAGGGCTGGGAAGGCCCGGAAGCCGCCAGGGCCGAGATCGTTGCCGGCATTGAGGCTTACAACAAGGCCAAACAGGGCTGAATTCAGCCTTTTTAGCAGTCCAAAGCGCCCGCCCAAAGCGCCCGCTCAAGCCGGGCGTTTTTTATTGGAGCTCAAGCTTTGTAGGGCTGATGTTCTTCCAATTCGTTCACATAGCCGCGCATGGCCTGACCCTCCTGGGCCAGAAAGTCGGCCACCGCGTTGCTGAAGTCCGGGTGCGCCAGCCAGTGGCTGGAATGGGTGCTCACGGGTAATAGCCCGCGTGCCATTTTGTGTTCGCCCTGTGCGCCGCCCTCAAAGCGCTGGTAACCATTGGCGATGCACCAGGCCAGCGGCTGGTAGTAGCAAGCATCGAAATGCAGGCAGGAGACGCTCTCGACTGTGCCCCAATAGCGGCCATAAGCGCTGCCTTGCACGGCGTCTATCGCGAGCAAGGAGACGGCGATTGGCTCGCCCGCGCGGACAGCGGTGAACAGCAGCCAATGCTCGGCCATATCGCGGCTCATCAAACGGAAGAACGCGCGCGTCAAATAGGGTGTGCTGCGATGCGCCCGGTAGGTCAGTTGGTAGCAATGGTAGAAAAAATCCCAGTCGGCCTCGCTGATCTGCGCACCTTGGCGTACTTCGAAATGGACTTCGGCCTCCCGTACCCGACGCTGCTCTTGCTGAATCTTCTTGCGCTTCTCGCGCTGCAGGGTGGAAAGAAAGTCCTCAAATGAGGCATAGGGCAAGGGCGTTCGGTTTTGCCAGTGGAACTGCACCCCCTGGCGTTGCATCCAGGCCTGTTGCTGAGCGGCGTCTAGGTCTGCCGAGTCGCCGAACAGCAGGTGGGCCGAACTCAGGCCTTGGCGCGTCGCCAAAGCTTGCAGTCCCTGGATCAAGAGTTGGCGTGCCTCGGCATTGACGGCCAACAAGCGGCTGCCCGGCACCGGCGTGAAGGGCACGGCCACCAGCAGCTTGGGGTAGTAGTGCAGACCATGCCTTTGGTAGGCGTCGGCCCAGGCCCAGTCAAACACATACTCACCGTAGGAATGGCTCTTCAGGTAGGCCGGACAGGCCGCCAACAATTGATCCTCTCGCCATAGGCTGACGAACTGGGTTTGCCAGCCGGTGGCTGCGGTCGCGCTGCCTGACTCGTGCAAGGCGCTGAAGTATTCCAGCCGCATAAAAGGCGTCGGCTGCGCTTGCGCGGCCAGCAGTGCATTCCAGTCGGCTTGCGGCAGCTGGCTCGGCGCCTCATGGACCCGGATGACATAATCAGCCGGCCCAATTTCCATCAGCATTTCATCGGTGAAATCCATGTCTGTGATCGTCGCGCTTGCGCAAATAAATGTCACCGTGGGTGATCTAGAAGGTAATGCGAAAAAGATCGTCGAGTACGGGCGACGAGCCCATGCTGCCGGCGCCAAATTGCTCATAACGCCCGAGCTGAGCCTGTGCGGCTACCCGCCCGAAGACCTGCTCTTGCGCCCCGCCTTCATGCAGGCCTGCGCTGCTGCCTTGCAAGGCATCGCGACCGACTTGGCTGATTGCGCGGGCCTCGCCGTGGTGGTCGGGCATCCCTTCCAACAAGCGGGGCAACGAGATCTTAGGTCGAAGAGCCGAACCGTGTCGGCGCGCTTCAATGCGGCCTCGGTTTTGCAAGGGGGTCAGGTCTTGCTGACTTATTGCAAACGCGAGTTGCCCAACTACCAGGTCTTCGATGAACGACGCTATTTCGTCTCGGGGCGCGACGCCGGCGAGCCGGCGGCGGTGTTCGAGGTTGGCGGCCTGCGTTTTGGTTTGACTATCTGCGAAGACGCCTGGTTTGACGAGCCGGCTCGCGCGGCCAAGGCGGCCGGCGCCCAAGTCTTGTGCGTGTTGAACGCCTCGCCCTTCCATATCGGCAAGGCCGAGGAGCGCGAACAGCGCATGGCCGAGCGGGCGCGCGATGTGGGTCTGCCGCTGTTGTATGCGCACCTGGTCGGCGGCCAGGATGAGGTGGTGTTCGACGGCGCTTCGTTTGCACTCAATGCGAAGGGCGAACTGGCCGCGCGGGCGCCCTTCTTTGAGGAGGCGCTGACGCTGCTTGAGCTCGACGCCGACGGCAAGGTCAAGGGTCAGGTCTTGCCGCTGCCGAGCCTGGAGGCACAGGTTTGGGCCGCTCTCGTCACCGGCGTGCGCGACTATGTGGGCAAGAACGGCTTCCCCGGCGTGTTGCTGGGGCTGTCCGGTGGCATTGATTCGGCCCTGGTGCTGGCGATTGCGGTCGACGCGCTGGGGGCAGACAAGGTGCGCACGGTGATGATGCCGTCGCCTTATACGGCCGATATTTCCTGGATTGATGCCCGCGCTATGGCCGAACGGCTGGGCGTGCGCTACGGCGAAAAGTCGATCTCACCGATGTTCGATGCTTTCAACGCCGGCTTGGCGGATGAATTCAAGGGCCTGGCGCTCGATGCGACCGAGGAGAACATCCAAGCCCGTATCCGCGGCACTTTGCTGATGGCCTTGTCGAACAAGTTCGGGTCCATCGTGCTGACCACCGGCAACAAGAGCGAGATGGCGACCGGCTATTGCACGCTTTACGGCGATATGGCGGGCGGCTTTGCAGTCATCAAGGATGTTGCCAAGACGCTGGTGTTCCGCTTGGCGCGTTGGCGTAACGAGCAGCCCACCATGCGGCTCGACGGGTCGGTGTTGACGACGGAGCCCATCATTCCTGAGCGCATCATCACGCGCCCACCGTCGGCCGAGTTGCGGCCCGATCAGAAGGATCAAGACAGCCTGCCGCCCTACGAGGTTTTGGATGCGATCCTGGCCCGCTATATGGAAGAAGACCAGTCGCTGGCTGAGATCGTTGCGGCCGGTTTCGAGCGGGCAGATGTTGAGCGTGTCACGCGTCTGATCGTGCTCAATGAATACAAGCGCCGCCAGGCACCGATCGGGATTCGCATTACGCACCGTGCTTTCGGGCGCGACTGGCGCTATCCGATCACATCGAAGTTCCGTGCTTAAATCGAAGCAATCTCACCCGTTTTGGAGCCTTAGACCATGAAGCAAATCACCGCCATCATCAAGCCGTTCAAGCTGGACGAGGTGCGCGAAGCCCTGGCCGAGGTGGGTGCGTCGGGTTTGACCGTCACCGAGGTGAAGGGCTTTGGTCGCCAAAAAGGCCATACCGAGCTGTACCGGGGTGCCGAGTACGTGGTCGACTTTTTGCCCAAGGTGAAGGTCGAGGTGGTGGTCAAGGACGACGACGTCGAGCGCTGCATCGACGCGATCCTGAAGGCGGCTAAAACCGGCAAGATCGGCGACGGCAAGATCTTCGTCACGCCGGTCGAGCAGGTGGTGCGCATCCGCACCGGCGAGACCGACGAAGAGGCAGTCTGAGGCTAGGCCTCAGCTGCCAAAGCGCTGCCACAGCGCCGCGCCCCAAATCCCGGCGCTGAGCAGCAAAGACAAGAGCACGGCGGCGCTGGCCAGGTCTTTGGCGCGCTTGGACAGGTCATGCAGCTCGAATGAAACCCGGTCAATCGCGGCTTCAATCCCTGAGTTCAACAACTCGACGATCAGCACCAGCATCAAAGAGCCCAGCAGCAGCGCGGTTTGCACCCAGCCCTGGCCGAGCCAGAAGGCCAGCGGCGTCGCGATGATCAACAGCCAAGTCTCCTGCCGAAAGGCGCTTTCACCGGTGTAGGCTGCCCGCAGCCCGGCCAGGGAATAACCGGTCGCGTGAAGGATGCGGACCAGACCGGTCTTGCCTTTGTAGGGGTTGCTCATCGTTTGATTGGTTTCTCAATCATCAATTGAGTGCCACAGATCACGTCGTGCAGGAACTGCCCGCTCGGGTGCATGCGGCTCAGCAAGGCATAGGCGGCCACGCCCGCGAACAAGGTCGCAAAAATGGCGCCGGTGCTGCGCAGGCCGATCAACCAAACGCTGACCAGGGCCGGCGCAAACCAGAGCCAACTCAAGCAGTAGCGTGCCAGGGCGCGCGGCTTGCTCAGGGCTTGGCCTTGCAGGTCGACGACGCGAATATGCCAGGCTTTCATCGCCACGGTTTGGCCACCACGGGTCCAAAACCAGCTGAAGTAGAGGCCTATCACTACAAACAACACCGCCTGCAGCGCATGCTGCCCCTGCAGCGCGTGTCGTTGCTGAGTCAGGGTGCCGAACAAGAAGGCGGTGGCGAACACCACGCCGAACAGAACCACACCTTCGTAGACAAAGGCAGCCATGCGGCGTTTCAGGCTGGGCCTCTGCGGGCTTGCCAATGTCATGGGCTTGATGGGCCGGATGCGCTGCTCGTTGGGCGTTTGGGCAGCAAGGTCTTGCTGTCGACCCAGTCCGGATTGGCCAGCACCTTGGTGTAGCCGGCTCTCTGATGTGAGGGCACCAACTTGTCTTGGGTCATCAGCACCGTGGTGGCGCCTGGCTTGGCCTGCAGCAAGGACGGCGCGACCGCTTTGGGCGCTTGGCTTGAAGTTGCCTTGGGCACCAGGTTGGACTTGGCCTGTGGCGTGCTGCTCGTTTGAGCGAGCAGGCCGGTCTTGGCGGGCTTGCTGGCCTGGTTTTCCAATTTTTTGGCGGCCTTGTCGGCCAACTGTTGGCGTTGTTCCTGGGGCAGGGCTTGATAGGCTTCCCACTTGGCTTGGCGCTCGTCGGCGTTAATTTTCTTGGCGCCCTGAAAGCTGATGCGAGCCTGCTGGCGTTCGGCGGGGCTTAGTCGGGTCCACTCGCGCATGCGCTCTTGCACCCGCGACTGCTCCTGTGCTGGCAGACCCGAAAAACGTGTCGCCACTTCCAACCATTGACTCTTGCGGGCCGCGTCCAGGGCGTCCCAGTCTTGTTGCAGCGGGAGAAGAATCTCCTTTTGCGCCGGCGTGAGGCGAGCCCAAGTCGGCGCGGGTAAGAGCGCGTTGGGCGCGGCAATTTTCTTTGGGCCAAGGCGCGGCAATGCTTCGACTGCACTCACCTCCGCTGAGGGGCTCAAAGGCGTCTGCAGCGTCTGCATTGGGCCGCTGGCCGGGCTTTCAGTGGGTGCCGTAGCGCTTTGGGCAAACGCCATTTTGCTGGCAAGCAAAGCAATTGCCGCAAACAGCAAGCTAAGCTGTTGTTTGCGGCAATGTGCGCGCGGGATACCGGCTGATCTCTTCATAGGCATGAAGTCATTCTTGCTCATCACTCAAATATTCATTGAATCCTGGATCGCCGTAAGCCGCAGGGGGCAGCTTGTCGGAAAGCAGGCTAGTGTCGACTTCCGCCGCGG
>NZ_JANNMI010000369.1:0-3345 GCF_031397715.1 Roseateles sp. | reverse complement strand
CGCTGCTTACGTCCTCGAAGATCTGAAACTACAGAACTTGGTCGGTACTGCTGTACTGGCAGACTTGCACCGAACAGTCGCCGCTGTCACCAAGATGCTTGGGACGTTAGACGACAGGCGCACACGCCAGCTCTCAGGTATCTCGCAGGCGAAGACAGACGGACGCTACACAGGGCGCAAGCCTAACCTTGCGCGTCACGCCCTGCTGCGGTCAATGCTGGACGCAGGCGTTAGTTGGTCTGACGTATGCACCATCACCGGGTCCAGCCGCTCAACACTCGCCCGAATACGTCGGGCCGAGCAGGTCAGCGCAATTTTGAAATAACGCTGTGGGGGACAAGATCCCCGCAGTAGTCTAAACAACTTCACATCACCTGAAAGACCCTATGCCCTTAGTCCAATACGAACAGCGCGAAGTGACCGTTGTGAAGGAGGCAATCGTCACGATTACCGCTAACGCAACGCTCGCTTCTGTGATTCTGGAGACACTCCGCAACACTTTGGGACTCTCTTTGATCCCTGGCGCTGACGAACTGATGCAAGAGCTGAAGGCCATCCAACGGTCTGACAGTACCTTCCCTCGATTCGGCGCAACTAACGACAGTGGAAGCGGTCTGCGCATCAAGTTCGCCCCTGTCGTGGAGCGTCAGATCTAACCGCCCCACACAAACTTCCCCTCAGTAGTGAGGGGACCCCTAGTTCTAGTTGAACTACCACTTCGCAGAGAAGTGGGCTAAGTGCTTGATTATGAACACTTAGCCCACAGTTTTGTGGCTCCTCGACCTGGGCTCGAACCAGGGACCTACGGATTAACAGTCCGGCGCTCTACCAACTGAGCTATCGAGGAATTATTCGTTTGCGAGCCCGACTCGAAAAGCTGGGCCTACATAAATGGCGAAAGCCCCTTGTCATTGCTAACAAGGGACTTTCATTTTCTGTGGCTCCTCGACCTGGGCTCGAACCAGGGACCTACGGATTAACAGTCCGGCGCTCTACCAACTGAGCTATCGAGGAACAGAGCCTCAGATTATAGACCAGATTTTTAGGGCTTCACAAGTGGTATTCCAAACTTGCCCGGAAAGTTCTGGGCGTCAAGGGGTAGAGGTAGACATGGCCGAACTGGAACGGCGACTCTTTCCAGGCGCGCTTGTCGGCCAGGTTGTCAACGCCGACGCGCCACACCAGCATTTGCCGCCCCATCAGCGCCTGCTCGAAGCGCGCGCCGGCGTCCAGGCGAGTCCAGCCGGGGATGAAGACGCTGTTGTTCGCCAGTACCGCCCGTGGACCCTCATAAACCAAACCGGCCTGGAACTGCAGGCCAACCAAGCCGGGTACATCCTGGCGTGCTTGCAGGCGCAGGCTGCGCTCGGCCACGTTCTCGGACTTCAAGCCGTTGAGTGTTGCGTCCGCGCTGTTTTCGCGCCTCGCTTTCAGCTGCATCGCGCTGGCCAGCAGGCCACCGCCGGCCCACTTCAGGTCGGCTTGCGCTTCCAGGCCTTGGTGGCGATTGATGCCGTCGGCACGGCGCACGCAACTGCCGGGAACGCTGTCATCGCAGGCGCCGAAGTCGGCCCATTTGGGGCGGCTGGTGTTGAACCAGTTGAGCGACCAATCGACCGTGTTGGAGCCCGCCTTCAGGCCGATCTCGAATTGCCGACTGGTCAAGGCGGGCAGGGCCTGACCAGCGGTGCCACCGCTGGGGAATCCCTGACCGGCAGCGTCACCGTAGCGCTTGCGATTCGGTGTGACTTCGCTCTCGACCCCTTCGCCCCAGCTGGTGTAGGCCATCAGCTGGCTGTTGATGGCGTAGCTCAGGCCCAGCCAGGGCGTGGTGATGTTCTGCGTGTAGCCGGTGGCGCGGGAGCCGTCGGTGCGCACGCTGTCGCGCTGCAGCCGCGTGTGGCGCAGGCCGGCCCAGGCTTGCCAGTCGGCGCTGAGCTGCATCGCATCGCTCAGATAGAACTCGCTGCTGCGCTCGTCCCGGTTGGTGTTCTCGTCCGTCAAACTGGGGTCGGCAGTGGTGATGGCTTTGCCGTCAACCGTGCCGGTGCCGGCCCAGTTGTAGGCTTGCTTTTGAAAGCGGCTGTCAAAGCGGCTGAGCAGCATGCCGGTGCTGATTTGATGCGTGATGCTGCCGGTGACCAGCTTGCCGGCCAGTGACAGATCCAGTGCACCGCTGTTGCGGCGTTCGTTCTCGCTGCGAAAGTCGTACATATCGAAGCTGCCGTCGGCGCAGTAGCGGTCATAAACGTCGGCCGCCGAGCAACCGTAGGCATAGGCCAGTCGGTCGTCGGTCTTCAGCCGCTGCAAGCCCAGATGCGCTTGCGCGTGCCAGTCGGCAGACAGTTTTTGGGTCAAGCGCAGCGAGGCGTGGCGGTTGTCAAATACCACCGGCTGCGTCCAGCTTTGGTTGTTCAGATTGATGCGTGGGTCGAAGTCTTTGGCGTCAGGCAGTTTGTCGCCCAACATGCTCATGCCGGGCTGGCTGGGCTGGCTTTGCTTGTTCAGCTCGAACTCGGCCTCGATCAGCGTGTCGGGGCTGAGTCGCCAGTCACCGGCCATGGCCAGCAGATGGCTGCGGCCCTCGGCGTCGCGCAATTGCGGCTTGAGCTCGGCGGCAGCAGCATTGATGCGCAGGCCGAAGGCTTGGGTCTCGCCGAAGCGCTGGCTCCAGTCCAGCGTGGCCTCGGCCGTGCCGCGCTCGCTGAGCGCAAAGCCCAGCACCGTCAAGGGCTGAGCAGTCGGGCGTTTGACCAGTAGATTGACCAGGCCGCCGGGCGAGCTGGTGCCGGCCTGGATGCCGCTGCTGCCCTTCAGTATCTCGACGCTGGCCTTGTTGCCCAGCGGCAGTGCGGTTTCGGCGTTGATGGGCAGGCCGTCGCGGCGGTAGTTGAAACGGTTGTCGAGATCAAAACCTCGAACCTTCAGATAGGACACATAGCCGGTCGCGTTGTAGGCATCGCCGACGCTGGCGTCCAGTGCGGTCAGTCCAGACAGCGCGTTAATGCCGGCGTCCAGCAGGCGCTCGCTGCTGATCAGGCTGAGTTGCAGCGGCAGCTTGGCGACCGGGATCTCGCCGAAGCCGCCGATTTGGGACGGCGTGTCGGCGGCGCGGCCGCTGACCGACACCGTGGGCAGGTTTTGCGCCAGCGCGGCCGTGCCGCAGATGAAGGCGGCCGTAGCGGCCAGCAAGGACTTCTTGGAGATTGGAGTTGTGGTTGTCATCGAAACAGCAGGCGATGACAGGGCGGCAAACGACAGTGCTCTCACGTCATGAGAAATCGGTACAGCGACGTGGGCCGTGATGCTTGCTTCCCTGCGCGAGGATTACCTCAGTCAGGTTCA
>NZ_JANNMI010000341.1:0-3214 GCF_031397715.1 Roseateles sp. | reverse complement strand
GCGGCGGGCCATTTTTGACTTCGTCGCTCGTCGAGAACGCTATCGCCGCTTTCTGCCGCCCGGGCTCCTAGGGTGAACGAACGATCATTCAAATCGCTGAAACGGAGTGCGGGTCAGTTCTCCCACTTCGCATTTCAGCAGGGGGAGTGAGGGTCACAGGGGGATTAGCAGCTCGGCGGCCCTCCCGGCCGTCTCAGCCGTCCAGCCGTTTCTGGAACACCAAGCCCGCATGCTCGCGCAAGGCGTGGAACTTGATCTTCGGCCAATTCGCCTCGATCGCGCGCAGCTCGGGTGCGTATTCGACCAGCACCGTCGGCGCATCAACCGCGTCGTAGGCCATGCGGTGATCATTCGCGTCGATGAAGCGCTTCAGCTCATTGGCATCGTCGCAAGTGACCCAGCGCGCCACCTGGAAGCGGCTCGGCATGATGCGGGCCTTGCAGCCGTATTCATGTTCCAAGCGGTGTGCCACCACTTCAAACTGCAGCTGCCCCACGGCGCCCAGCAGCAAGACCGAACCGGCGATGGGTCTGAAAACCTGGATCGCGCCTTCCTCGCCGAGCTGGGTCAGGCCGGCCTTGAGCTGCTTGGTGCGCAAGGGGTCGGCCACTTCGACCGAGCGGAACATTTCCGGCGCGAAGAAGGGCAGGCCGGTGAACTGCAAGGCCTCGCCCTCGGTGATGGTGTCACCCAGCTGCAGCACGCCATGGTTGGGGATGCCAATAATGTCGCCCGCATAGGCCTCGTCCAGCAGCTCGCGGCGCTGGCTCAAAAAGCTCACCACGGTATTGGGACGTAACTCCTTACCAGAGCGCACGACCTTGAGCCGCATGCCGCGCTTAAAGTGGCCGCTGACGACTCTTAGAAAAGCGATCCGGTCGCGGTGCGAGGGGTCCATATTGGCCTGGATCTTGAAAACCACGCCGGTGAACTTGGGCTCGTCCGGCTGCACCACGCGTTGCATGGCCGCACGTTCGGCCGGCGGCGGCGCCAGCTCAACCAGCGCGTCCAGAATCTCCTGCACGCCGAAGTTATTGACCGCCGAGCCGAAGAACATCGGCGTTAGTTTGCCACTCAGGAAGTCATCCAGATTGAACTCGGCCGCCGCGTCCTGCACCAGCTCGATCTCGCCCTCGGCTTGGCTGTACTGCATGCCGAAGCGCTCGGCATAGGCCGGGTTGTCCAGGCCTTGCAGAATCTCGTCGTCGCCGCCGGCACGGCCCTCGCCGGGCGAGAACACGCGCATCTGCTTTCGGCGCAGGTCCATCACGCCGTGAAAATGTTTGCCCATGCCGACCGGCCAGGTGAACGGCACCACCGTCATGCCGAGCTCGCGCTCGATCTCGTCCATCAGCGCCAGCGGGTCCTGCACCTCGCGGTCCATCTTGTTGACGAAGGTCAGGATCGGCGTGTTGCGGGCGCGGCAAACCTGCAGCAGGCGGCGGGTCTGCGGCTCGACGCCGTTGGCCGCGTCAATCACCATCAGCGCCGCGTCCACCGCCGTCAGCACGCGATAAGTGTCTTCCGAGAAGTCCTGGTGGCCGGGGGTGTCGAGCAAGTTGATCACGCAGTCGCGGTATTCCATCTGCATCACGCTGGACGCCACCGAAATGCCGCGCTGCTTCTCGATCTCCATCCAGTCAGAAGTGGCGTGGCGCGTGGCCTTGCGCGCCTTCACCGAGCCGGCGATCTGGATCGCGCCCGAGAACAGCAAGAGCTTCTCGGTCAGCGTGGTCTTGCCGGCATCCGGGTGAGAAATGATCGCAAAAGTGCGGCGGCGTTTGACTTCGGTTTGAATTTGGCTGGGCAGTTCGGCTGACATAAGGGGCGCTCGTTCGGCGCTCAGCTGGGGCAGCCGCACGCATGGGTCGGGAAAATTAGGTCGCCGATTATCGCAGCGGGCGAATTTGATCAGCCCGGCTGGTCTTTTGCGGCACCGCTTTGCTATCCTGCGCGCACAAAAAACAGCAGGAGAACAAAGATGCGCATGAAGCTATCCACGTCTGGTTGGGCTTGCTTACGGCGAAATCAAGCGGGTTTTCGTGCCACCCGCGCAGCGCGGGCGGGGTTTGGCCAGGCTGCTGATGCAAGCCTTGGAGCAAGACTTGATCGAGCGCGGCATCGGGCTTGCCCGCCTCGAAACCGGCATCCGCCAACCCGCGGCCTTGGCACTTTATGCCAGCCTCGGCTACCAGCGATGCGAACCTTTTGGTCGTTATGAAGCCGAAGCGACCGGAGTTTTCATGGCAAAGCAGCTATCCACCTAGCGCCACGCCGGCGCGGCATCCGAGAGCGCCTTGATCAGTTTTTTCAAGACATTTTCCGAAGCTCGTTTCGCAGCCAGCGAGTGATCGGCCTTGAATTCGTCAAACTCGGCTCGCCCCTCTCCTTGGACTCTGATTTGTTTGACCGGCCTGGGCTGAATGCCAATTGTGCGAGGCTTCTTGGCGAAACCACCGACAAGGAACAGCCTGGTGCGGGCCTCCTGGCCGGCACCTGCGCTGCTTTACCTCAGGCCCTCATTCCTCCAACAGACTCCTGAGCATCCAGGCCGTCTGTTCATGAACTGTCAAGCGTTGGGTGAGCAGGTCGGCAGTAGGCTCGTCCGAAGCTTGGCCAACGACGGCGAACAAGGCGCGTGCGGTGCGCGCCACGCCTTCGTGGCCCTCCACCAAGATGCGCACCATCTCCAGCGCCTTGGGCGGCTTGGCCGGTGCGTCGGGCAGCGAGCTCAAGGCGGCGAACTGGGCGTAGGAGCCGGGTGCCACCGACCCCAGCGCGCGGATGCGCTCGGCGATCGGGTCGACCGCATTCCATAGCTCGGTGTACTGAACCATGAACATCTGGTGCAGGGTGTTGAACATCGGCCCGGTCACGTTCCAATGGAAGTTGTGCGTGGTCAGGTAAAGGGTGTAGGAATCGGCCAGCAGCTTGGACAGGCCCAAGGCAATGGCTTCGCGGTCTTTGGCGCTAATGCCGATATTGATGGCATCAGACTTGGCGGTGGATTTCTTGGCCATGCGTAGCTCCTATTGATTAGGTTTCCAAATGAATTCGGCAGTGACCACTATAGGACAGCCTGCCAGCCTCCCCCGTGCAAACCTAGCGACGCCGTCGCATCGGTCTGCTTGTCCTACAGCTATTCGGCTCGCAGGATGACGTGAACGGTGAGACCGCGGTCGTATAAGAGTTGGTGGCTCGACCGAGCTTCGCA
>NZ_JANNMI010000336.1:0-11534 GCF_031397715.1 Roseateles sp. | reverse complement strand
AACTCAGCGGTGCGTCGGATCAGGTTTCGCAGACCTCGCAGAGCTTGTCGCACTCGGCCTCACAGCAAGCCGCCAGTGTCGAACAGACCACCGCGCAACTGCAGGAAATGGCGGCCTCGGTCAAACAAAACTCCGACAGTGCCAACCTGACCGACGCCATGGCCACGCGGGCGGCCAAGGAAGCGATGGACGGCGGGCAGGCGGTCAACCAGACCGTCGAGGCGATGAAGCAAATCGCCACCAAGATTTCCATCATTGACGACATCGCCTATCAAACCAATTTGCTGGCCTTGAATGCGGCCATCGAAGCGGCCCGAGCGGGCGAGCATGGCAAGGGCTTTGCCGTGGTGGCGGCGGAGGTGCGCAAGCTGGCCGAGCGCAGCCAGGTGGCCGCGCAGGAGATCGGCAGCTTGGCCGGCACCAGTGTGCAGATGGCCGAAAAGGCCGGCAGCTTGCTCAGCAATATGGTGCCCTCGATTCAAAAAACCTCAGAGTTAGTGCAGGAGATTTCGGCCGCATCCAGCGAGCAGGCCGAGGGCGTGTCGCAGATCAATGCAGCCATGAACCATCTGTCCACCGCGACCCAGCAAACCGCCTCGGCGTCCGAGCAGCTGTCGGCCACGGCCGAAGAACTGTCGGCCCAGGCGGCGCAGTTGCAGGAGCAAATGGCTTTCTTCAGATTAGCGGACGACGTCGGCAACATGCCTGCTCGTCACGTCGGCGCGGCACTCGCGCCTGCGCCGGCTCGCAGCCCGTCCATCGCCAAGCAGCTACAGGCCTACAGGGCGCCAGAGCGCGCGGCACGCTTGGCTGCGGGCAGCCCAAAGTCGGCAGCGAGCGGCCAGACCCGGCCCGGTGCGGCCGGCAAGGCCACCAAGCCTGCCGCCGGCGAGATTGATGAGTCGCATTTCAAACGCTTTTGATTGAGGCCGAGCATGAGTAAAACCAACCGTGACGCCCCTGCCGATCGCCTGCGCGGCGGCATTGCCGAGCAAGCGGCTGCGGGCCCGATGTGCCAGCTGCTGCGCTTGGCCGTTGGTCCAGAAACGCTGGTCGTGCCGATTGAAGCGGTGCGCGAAATTCTGGAAGTGGGGCGCATGACGCCGCTGCCGCAAACCCCGGACTTCGTGCGCGGTGTGATGAATCTGCGCGGCGCGGTGGTGCCGGTCATCGACCTGGGCGCCCGCTTCGGCTTTGGGCCGACCGCCATCGGTCGACGCTCCGCCATCATCGTGGTGGAGGCCAAGGGCGACGAGGACTTCGACCGCCTGATCGCGGGCATGTTGGTGGACGCGGTGTTCGAGGTGCTGGACTTCGACACCCAGCGCATCGAAGCGGTGCCCAGCCTGGGCGTGGGCGTGGCGGCGGAGTTTCTGGCCGGCATGGTCAATCTTGCCGGTGCCTATGCCGCGCTGCTCAATCTGGATCAGGTCTTGTCGCCGGTCGCGCTGTCCGCGTTGATCGCCGAAGCGCAGACGGGCTGATCGATGCGCCAACTCTCCGCCGAATCTTTCACCGCCATCACCGGGCTGTTTCACCGCGTCTCGGGCATCAAACTGGTCGAGAGCAAACACGCGCTGGTGCAAAGCCGTTTGCAAAAACTCAGCGTGGACGCCGGCGAAGACGACATCAATGTCTTTGTGCAGAAGATGGTGCGCGGCCAGCTGCCCGAAGCCATGCTGGTCAGCGTGGTGGACAAGCTGACCACCAACGAGACCTATTTCTTCCGCGAGCCGCAGCACTTCGAGGACCTGGCCAAACGCGCCGAGGCGCACCGCGACGGCTCCGAGTTCCTGGTCTGGAGCGGTGCCTCATCAAGCGGCGAAGAGGCCTACAGCATCGCCATGACCTTGGCCGACAAGCTGGGCCTCACCAAGGGCGGCCGGCCCTGGTCCATCCGCGGCACCGATCTGTCCACCAGCGTGGTGGAAAGCGCGCGCCAGGGCCTCTATTCAGTGGAGCGGGCGCGCAATGTGCCGATGGACTTTTTGAAGCGCTTTTGCCTGCAAGGCTTCGGCCCTTACGAGGGGCAAGTCCTGGTGCAGCGCGAGCTGCGCGCCAAAGTCCAGTTTCAATGCGCCAACCTGATGCAGCCACTGCCGACCTTGCCGATGTTTGATGTGATCTTTTTGCGCAATGTGCTGATCTATTTTGATGGGCCGGCAAAAACCGCCATCGTCAGCCGTGTGATCGAGCGCCTCAAGCCCGGCGGCGTGCTGTACCCGGGGCATGCCGAATCACTGGCCGCCCTGGCCCTGCCATTGAAGGCGATAGCGCCGGCGATCTACCAACATGCATAAGCCAAATTCCGCCTCTTCCATGCCCCAGCCGTTGATGCCGAACCGACCTGCGGCTTTGCCAGGTGGCAGCCCGCAAATCATCAACCTGATGCCGGGGCAATGGCATTTCGGCCAGGCCGCCACCCTCAAGACCTTGCTCGGGTCCTGTGTGGCCATCACGTTATGGCATCCACTCAAGCGTTTCGGCGGGATGTGCCATTACCTGCTGCCGAGCCGAGCGAGCCGCGCTCAGTCCCCGCTGGATGGTCGTTATGGCGATGAGGCAGTGGCCTTGTTGCTGCAAGGCATTGCCCGCACCGGCACCAAGCCCAGCGACTACATCGCCCACCTCTACGGCGGGGCCGACACCATGCCCGACGGCATGACTATGAAGTTCAATGTCGGCGAGCGCAATATCGAGCGCGGCTGGGCCTTGATCGATGAAAACGGCTTTCAGCTGCAAGGCGTTGATGTCGGTGACAACGTGCCGCGCACCGTGGTGATTGACCTGGTCAGCGGCCGGGTGGACGTCAAACGCAGCCAGGCGCCGGGCTCGACTGGAGCGCGCAAATGAGCACAGCAATCAACGCACCACTGCGGGTGGCCATCATTGACGACTCGGCCGTGGTGCGCAAACACCTCAGCAGCTTGTTGGAGGCGGCCGGCATTCGGGTCAGCATCACCGCCAGCGACCCCCTGTTTGCCTGGCCCAAGCTGGAGGCCGACTGGCCGGACGTGATCGTGCTGGATGTCGAGATGCCGCGCATGGACGGCATTACGTTCTTGAAGCGGGTGATGAGCGAGCACCCGCTGCCGGTGGTGATGTGCTCAACGCTGACCGAGGCGGGCTGCGAAACCACCATGCAAGCGCTGGCGGCCGGCGCGGTCGGCTTTGTCACCAAGCCCAAGCTGGGGCTGCGGGATTTTCTGGAAGACCCGGGCAACGGTTTGGTCGGCGCGGTGCGGGCAGCGGCACGTGCCAATGTGCGGGCCCTGCCGAGTCAACTGGCCCAACAAGCGACCAGCGCAGCGCGCACGCACCGGCCTTCGCCCGTGCTGACCCTCAACGCCATGGCGATGGCCGAGACCACCGACCGCGTGATCGCCTTCGGCAGCTCCACCGGCGGCGTGCAGACCATCGAGGCGGTACTCAAGCAGTTGCCGCGCACCTGCCCGGGCATCGTGCTGGTGCAACACATGCCTGAAAAGTTCACCCACTCCTTTGCCGAGCGACTCAAGCGGGTCACCGATCTGGAGGTGCTGGAAGCCAAGGACGGCGACCGGGTGATCAACGGCCGTGTGCTGGTGGCGCCGGGTGGCCGGCATATGCAGCTCAAGCGCAGCGGTGCACAGTATGTGGTGGAGGTGCGCGACGGGCCGCTGGTCAACCATCACAAGCCCTCGGTCGACATCTTGTTCAAGTCGGTCGCGCATTGCGCCGGCCGCAATGCCATCGGCGCGATCTTCACCGGCATGGGCGACGACGGCGCACGCGGCCTGCTGGAGATGCGCAAGGCGGGGGCCATGACGCTGGCCCAAGACGAGGCCAGCTGCGTGGTCTACGGCATGCCCAAGGCCGCGTTCGAGCTGGGTGCCGCTCAGCATGTGGTGGCCTTGTCGGAGATGGCCGCGGCGCTGCTTAAATTGAGCGGTATGGCACCCAGAACTACCCTGCTGGGCGCTTAAGTTTCAGGCTTGAATTTCAGGCCAGCACCTTGTCAATCACCTTCATCAGCTCCAGCGGGCTGAAGGGTTTGATCAAGTACTCATCGGCGCCTGCAGCCAAGCCGGCTTGGCGGTCGCTCTCTTGCCCGCGCGCGGTCAACAAAATCACCTTGGCTTCGCGCATCACCGGGTCGGCCTTGACTCTGGCGCAGACCTGCAAGCCGTTGAGCCCGCCGGGCATCATCACATCCAGCAAGATCAGGTCCGGCAAGAAGCGGCCGGCCTTGGCCAGGCCGATGTCGCCGTTGGGCGCCTCGTCGATTTCGTAGTCGTCAAACTCCAAGGTCACCCGGATCAGCTCGCGGATTTCGTCCTGGTCTTCAACGATCAAAATCTTCTTCATAGTCGCGCCCCGAACCGAATAGCCATTGGCGCGAATAATGCCTGAAGTTGAGGGCGCTGGTGCCATCCGACAGGCTCCACATCGGTCAAATTGCACCGAAAGGACGCGCTCTTTTCACCCGGCTAAAGTTTGCGCAGAGTCGGGCCGAAAACCAGGGATCAATCGCGGCCACACCGCGCAATCTGGGTCCGCGTGCGCACCGTCAAAAAAATTAGAACCCGACCGGAGCCAAGTCGCATGCATACGAACGCTGTTTTTTCCGCCGCCAAACGCTTGGTTTCTTCTTTGGCAGTGGGCGTGGCCATCAGCTTGGCCCTGCCCTGGTTAGGCACGCCCGCGCAGGCCGCTGAAGAGACGGTCTACCGTTTCTCGCCGGTCAACCAAGCCAGCATCGCCCTGTCGGCCGATTACTGGAACCCCATCGTCGCCTATGTATCGGAAAAGAGCGGCGTCAAGCTGGTGCTCAAAATCGGCCGCACTTCGGCCGACACCACGGCCTATGTGTTGGCGCAAGAGGTGGAGTTTGTTTTCAGCAATCATCTGTTCAGCCCTGAGCGCGACAGACTCGGCTGGAAGGTCTTCGGGCGCCGCTTGACGCCGCCCATCCATGGCCTGCTGATCGTGCCGGCTGACTCCACCATCACCGACCTGGCCCAACTCCGCGGCAAAGACGTGGTCTACCCCGGGCCTGAGGCCTTTGTGTCCTACAAGTTGCCTTACGCCCAGTTGTTGAACCAAAAAGTCGATACCGAGCTTGTGTTCGCCGGCAATACCGATAGCGCCTTGGCCCAGCTGTTCAGCGGCCGGGTGGCGGCAGCCGGCGTCAACTCTCAGCTGGCCGACAACTACGCCCGTCGCGAGGGCAAGAAGTTCCGCGTACTGTGGCGATCGGAGCCCCTGCACGACCTGGCCTTGATGGCCGCGGCCAAGGTGCCCGAGAAAGACGTTCAGGCGGTGGCCAAGGCCTTTGCCGGCATGCACAAAGATCCCAAGGGCCAAGCCATTTTGCACGCGGCCTCCAAGCATATTGGCCTGACCGAGGAGGCCTACTTCATCAGCTCCGACGGCAGCGAGTACGCCGCCTATCGCAAGTTCTACCTGACGGCGCCGGCGCCACTGCGCTAGGCCACGAACTGCGTCAGGCTTGATCCGTCGCCATGCTGCTCAGCCGTTTGCTGCCCCACAGTTTGATCGCCCGGGTATTCCTGCTTTATCTGGTGTCGATGCTGATTTTCATGGGTGGCGCGATGGGCTGGTACGCCTCACGCAGCTACACCAACAGCATCACCAGCGCACTAGATTCGGCCGCCACCTTGAGCAGCCTGCTCGGGCCGATGGTCAGCGATGCCGCGGTGATTGGTGACTACGAGACGATTGAGCGCGCCTTGGAGCGCAGCGCCAAGCATGCCGATATCGGCGCCGCGCTGTTCATTGACATCAAGGGCGGGCGGCTTGAGCGGCGCGGCCATGCGGCGCCGGTCTCGCGGGCACCGGCCTGGCTTGCGCGCGCCATTGACGCCCAGCTCGGTGAGCTCAACCTCAACATCATTGCCGGCGGCAAAGACTATGGCGTGCTGCGCCTGCATTTCAACAGCGAGCAAATTGCCAGCGATTTTTGGCAGCAAACCGCCTTCGCGCTGAGCTTGGCGGCCTTAAGTTTGCTGGCCAGCTTAGGCCTCGTCTGGTGGCCCTTGAAACATTGGTTAGGGAATTTGGGCCAGATCCAGGCCTTCGGTGAACAAATACAAGTGGCGGGCGGGGTCTTGAGCCCGATGTTGTCGGAGGACGCGCCGTTGGAGTTCCGCAAGACCTTTGAGGTGCTGAATCAAGCGGCGCATTCCTTGCAGCTGGAGCGCGAGCGGGCGGCAGTCACTTTGGCGGCCATCGGCGACGGCATCGCCACCACCGACGCAGCGGGGCTGATCATGCTGGCCAATCCGGTCTTGGCCGAGATGCTCGGGCGCTTGCAAGCGTCGGCGCTATTGGGGCAAGCGATTCAAGTCCTGTTGCCCGAGCTGCCGGCAGCACTGCCGCGCGATGCAAGCGCCGCCAAGAGCTGGGCGATGCGGGTACGCCCCGCCCATGCACAGTCGGCCACGCGCTACCAAGTGTTGGACCTGAGCGTATCCCTGATCAGCGGCGCGGACGGCCTCGTCGCCGGCTATGTGCTGGCTTTTCGGGACATCACTGAGCAGCAAGCGCTGGAAGACCGCTTGCAGAGTGAGCTGCGCGAGCGCGCCAGCGCTTTGCAAACGCTGCGCAATATGCTGCAGGCACCCGCTGCCGGCGTGCAGATCAGCAGCGATGAAGATATCAGCGCCGTGCTGCAATTGGTGCAAACCTTGCTGGCCAGCCTGCGTGAGCGTGGTGAACAACTCGCGACCATTTTTGCGCTCAGCCCGGACGGCTTTGTGTATTTTGATGCTCAGCGCGTAACGCGTTACATCAGCCCAGCATTCACCCGCTTGGCGGGCCTGGCCGCCGGCACCGGGCTGGGCTTGCATGAAGATGATTTGATGCAGCAACTGACCGCCAATTGCCCGCCTGACGCCCGGCGACTGGAGTTTGCTCAGCTGCGCCAGGGCAAGCAGCGCCTTGAGCTGGCGCGGCCGACTCGCCGGGTGCTGGAGTTGAGCCTGCACGAAGGCGGGCAAGGGCAAAGTCAGGGCCAAAATGTTTCGCAACTGCTGCAGCTCAGCGATGTCACGCATCAGGTCGAAGTGGAGCAAATGAAGAGCGAGTTTTTGTCCACGGCGGCGCACGAGCTGCGCACGCCGATGGCCAGCATCTACGGCTTCACCGAACTGTTGATGACGCGTGAGGTGTCGCCCGAGCAGCAAAAACTGATGCTTGCGCGGATCTACCGCCAGTGCGAGGCGATGATCGCCATCCTCAATGAGTTGCTCGATCTGGCCCGCATCGAAGCGCGCCGAGGCAAAGACTTCGAGCTTGAGCGCTGCGAGCTCAACAGCCTGGTGGATGAGGTGGTGCAGGACTACCCGCCGCCGGCCGAGCGCAACGCACCGCGGCTGACTTTTGCATTGCCGCAGGTGCAAGTCCATGTGGACCGCAAGAAGCTGCAGCAGGTGCTGCGCAATCTGCTCTCCAACGCCTACAAATACTCGCCCGACGGCGGCGAGGTCAGGGTGCGGGTGTTTGCCGACCCGGCCGAAGACAGCGGGTTTGTTTGCATCGACGTGCAGGATCAAGGCATAGGCATGACGGCGGAGCAGCTGTCGCATGTCAGCGAGCGTTTTTACCGCGCCGATAAATCCGGCAGCGTGCTCGGCACCGGCCTGGGCATGAGCATCGTCAGGGAAATCATCGACCTGCTTGGCGGCCAGATGAGCTTGAGCAGCGAACCCGGCCAAGGCACCACGGTGCGCCTGAGTTTGCCGAGGCTGCAAGCTCCACTCATGCAGCGAACCTGATGCGCCCGGGCTTGCCGTGGCCTTGGAGCAGCAGTTGGGAGCTGGGCGTTTGCGCTTTGACGGTGTGGCGCAGCAGCGGGCCGGCCAGGCAAGCGGCCTTGATCGACGCTCCAAGCGGGCAAATCCCTGGTTGTTTGGGCGTCCAAGACCCAGGATGTGCTGGCCTAATCGTGCGCTTGGACACACTTGCCCGCTGCGTGCCGCTGCCCGGCGCATTACAGTGTGAAATGCAAACATTTTTAGATTGAAGCGCCCCATCCATGGATGCCACCCTGGCCGAACCACCCCAGTCTGCCCTCTCGGGCGTGGCCCGCATGTTGGTACATGCGGGCAAGCTGGCACCCAAGGTGGCCGAGGACTTGGAACGCCAGGCGCGCGAGAAGAAGATCAGTTTCGTCAACTCGGTGATTGCCGCCGGCGTGGTCTCCTCGGTTGACCTCGCGCACACGCTGTCGACCGCGCTGGCCTTGCCGCTGCTGGATCTGCATGCGATGGACCCGCAGCGCATGCCGCACAACATCATCGACGGCAAGCTGGCCTTGCAGTATCAGGTGGTGGTGCTGGGGCGGCGCGGCAGCCGGCTGTTCATCGGCGGCGCCGACCCGACCGACCAGGAGGTGGTCGAGCGGATCAAGTTCGCCACCCAGTTGGCCCCCGAATGGATCATCGTCGAGCACGACAAGCTGGCCAAGATGCTGGCCGGTGCGGGCAGCAGCGCCAGCGAGACGCTGGAATCGATGGCCGGCGGCGACTTTGACTTTGACATCGACGAGGGCGAGGCCGCACCGGCCCCGGAAACGGCCGAGCAGGGCGATGTGGAGGACGCGCCGGTGGTGCGCTTTTTGCAAAAGATGCTGGTCGACGCGATCAATATGCGCGCCTCGGACCTGCACTTCGAGCCCTATGAATATCACTACCGGGTGCGCTTTCGGGTCGACGGTGAGCTGCGCGAAATCACCCAGCCGCCGATCGCCATCAAAGACAAACTGGCCTCGCGCATCAAGGTGCTTTCAAGGTTAGACATTGCCGAGCGCCGGGTGCCGCAAGACGGCCGCATGAAGCTGAAGTTCGGCGCCAAGTCAATCGACTTCCGCATCAGCACCTTGCCGACGCTGTTCGGCGAGAAGATCGTGATCCGGATTCTTGACCCCTCATCTGCGAAGTTAGGTATTGAGGCGCTGGGCTACGAGAAGATCGAGAAAGAGCGCTTGCTCGCTTGCATCTCGCGCCCTTACGGCATGGTGCTGGTGACGGGGCCGACCGGCTCGGGCAAGACGGTGTCGCTCTACACCTGCTTGAACATCCTCAACCAGCCCGGCGTCAATATTTCGACCGTCGAAGACCCGGCCGAAATCAACCTGCCCGGCATCAACCAGGTCAATGTGAACGACAAGGCGGGGCTGACTTTTTCGGCCGCGCTGAAGTCATTTTTGCGCCAGGATCCGGACATCATCATGGTCGGCGAGATCCGCGATCTGGAGACGGCCGACATCGCCATCAAGGCCGCGCAAACCGGCCATATGGTGATGTCGACGCTGCACACCAATGACGCCCCCAAGACACTGACCCGGCTCTTGAACATGGGCGTGGCACCGTTCAATATCGCCTCCAGCGTGTTGCTGATCACCGCCCAGCGCTTGGTGCGGCGGCTGTGCGAGAACTGCAAGGCGCCGGCCGAATACCCGCGCGAAGCGCTGCTGCGGGCCGGCTTCCTGGAAGAAGAGCTGGACGGCAGCTGGAAGCAATATCGCGCGGTCGGCTGTTCAAGTTGTAACAGCGGTTACCGGGGGCGCGTAGGACTTTACCAAGTGATGCCAATTACCGAGCCAATTCAGCGCATCATCCTGGCCGAGGGCTCGGCGATGGACATTGCGGTGCAAGCCAAGGTCGAGGGCGTGCGTGACTTGCGCCAGTTCGGACTGGTCAAGGTGAAATCGGGCGTAACAACATTGGAAGAAGTGCTGGCGGCCACCAATGAATAAATTAAGCCCAGGAGTGGATGGATATGGCGACAAAACCCAAGCCGGTTAACGAAACCACGTTCGAGTGGGAGGGCAAGGACCGTAACGGCAAGATCGTACGGGGCGAGATCCGGGCTGGCGGCGAGGCCATGGTCAGCGCCACGCTGCGCCGCCAAGGCATCTTGGTCACCAAGGTCAAAAAACGCCGCACCAGTGGCGGCAAGGCAGTCAAACAAAAAGACATCGCCGTCTTCACCCGTCAACTCGCCACCATGATGCGGGCGGGTGTGCCGCTCTTGCAGTCATTCGAGATCGTCGGGCGCGGCAGCACCAACCCCAAGCTGACTCGCCTATTGAATGACATCCGCCAAGACGTCGAAACCGGCACCAGTTTGTCGACCGCGCTGCGCAAGCATCCGCTGCACTTCGATGCGCTGTATTGCAATCTGGTCGAGGCCGGCGAGGCGGCCGGTATCTTGGAGTCGCTGCTGGATCGCCTGGCCGTCTACCAAGAAAAAACCATGGCGCTGCGCAACAAAATCAAGTCGGCGCTGACCTACCCGATCGCCGTGCTGTCGGTGGCGTTTGTGGTGGTGGCCGTCATCATGATCTTTGTGGTGCCGTCCTTCAAGGAGGTCTTCAGCTCTTTCGGCGCGACCCTGCCGACGCCGACCCTGATCGTGATCGCGATGTCGGAATTCTTCGTCTCGTATTGGTGGGCGATCTTCGGCGGCCTCGGCGGCGGGCTGTATTTCTTCTTCCAGTCCTGGAAGCGCTCGGTCAAGATGCAGGCCACGATGGACCGGATCTTGCTGAAAATCCCGGTGTTCGGCGATCTGCTTTACAAATCGGCGGTGGCACGCTGGACTCGCACGCTGTCCACCATGTTCGCCGCCGGCGTGCCGCTGGTGGAAGCGCTGGACTCGGTCGGCGGTGCGGCCGGCAACGCGGTCTTTTCCGAGGCGACCGAAAAAATCCAGCGTGACGTGTCGACCGGCACCGCCTTGACGACCTCGATGCAGGCCACCGGCATCTTCCCCAGCATGGTCTTGCAGATGGCCGCCATCGGCGAAGAGTCAGGCTCGCTCGACCATATGCTGGCCAAGTCGGCCGAGTTCTACGAGGACGAAGTCGACGAAGCGGTGAATGCCTTGGCCAGTTTGATGGAGCCCTTCATCATCGTCATCCTGGGCACCATCATCGGCGGCATCGTGGTCGCGATGTACCTGCCCATCTTCAAACTCGGACAGGTCGTTTAGCCGCCCATGCATGACTTCGAATTCCTCCTCTCGCCCTGGGTCTTGGGCTTGCTTGGCCTGTGCATAGGCAGCTTTCTCAATGTGGTGGTCCACCGCACGCCGCTGATACTTGAGCGCCAATGGCTGGGTGACGCGGCCGCTCAACTGGGCGATGCGACCGAACTCAGCCGCGCCAGCACGCTGCCCAAGGCCGACGCCGACAAGCTCGCCGCCGCCGCCAATGCCTTGAGCGAGCGCTTGGAGAAGCTGCCGGCCTTGGGCCTCGCCCTGCCCCGCTCGCGCTGCCCCAAATGCGGCCATCAACTGGCTTGGCATGAGAACTTGCCTCTGCTGGGCTGGTTGCGGCTGGGCGGCAAATGCTCGGCCTGCAAGGCCGCGATCTCGGCTCGTTACCCCTTGATTGAGCTGAGCTGCGGCCTGCTGTTCGCCGCGCTGTCCTGGCGCTTTGGTGCGCAGCCGAGCACGCTGGTGTGGTGCGGTTTCGGCGCCGCGCTATTGGCCTTGGCCGCGATCGATTGGGACACCACGCTGCTGCC
>NZ_JANNMI010000252.1:0-8605 GCF_031397715.1 Roseateles sp. | reverse complement strand
CGCGCATGTCGCGCATCGCCTGCAGGATTTCTTCGTCGGTTTCGCCCAGGCCCACCATGATGCCGCTCTTGGTCGGCACGCCCGGCACCGCGGCCTTGAAGTTCTTCAGCAGGTCGAGGCTGAACTGGTAGTCGGAGCCGGGTCTTGCTTCTTTGTACAGGCGCGGTGCGGTTTCCAGGTTATGGTTCATCACGTCCGGCGGCGCGGCCTTGAGGATGTCCAACGCACGGTCGGCGCGGCCGCGGAAGTCGGGCACCAGCACTTCGATCTGCGTCATCGGGCTGAGTTCGCGCACTTGGCGAATGCACTCGGCGAAATGACCGGCGCCGCCGTCGCGCAAGTCGTCGCGGTCAACGCTGGTGATGACCACGTACTTCAGCTTCAAAGCGGCTATCGTTTTAGCCAAATTCAGCGGCTCGTCGGCGTCCAGCGGGTCGGGCCGGCCATGGCCGACGTCGCAAAACGGGCAGCGACGCGTGCATTTGTCGCCCATGATCATGAAGGTGGCCGTGCCCTTGCCGAAGCATTCGCCGATGTTCGGGCAGGACGCTTCTTCGCAAACGGTGTGCAGCTTATGCTCGCGCAGGATCTGCTTGATTTCGTAGAAACGGGTGGACGGCGAGCCGGCCTTGACGCGAATCCAATCGGGCTTTTTCAGCGGCTGATAGTCCTCGGCGCGCACGATCTTGATCGGAATCCTGGCGGTCTTGGCCTGTGCCTTTTGCTTGGCGCTGGCGTCGTACGCCTCGCCCGTCTTCGCTTCGTGAGTGATGTTCTCGGTCGCCATGCCAGCCTGACTCCATGCTTGTTCAGCGCTCCAGCTGGGCTTGTAGCCGACACCCGAAGCGCTCGGCCACCGTGGGCCAATCCGCAAAAACGCCAAGTGTAACGAGGTCCACCGTGGCCAGCCCTGCGTAACCGCAAGGGTTGATGCCGGCAAAGGGCCGCAAATCCATCGCCACATTCAGCGCCACGCCGTGGTACGTGCACTGGCGGCTGACCTTGATGCCGAGTGCCGCCACCTTGCCCAGGCCGGCAAATGGGTTGAGCGGATCGGCAGGACCCGTCAGCGCCGCATGGGCTTGCGGGTCATCCAAGCGGACATAGATGCCCGGCGCACCGGCAACGCGGTGGCCGGTGATGCCGTAGGCCTCCAGCGTTTGGATCACCGCTGTCTCCAGCCTGAACACATATTCACGCACAAAGTAGCCCAAGCGCTGTAGGTTGAGCAGGGGGTAGGCGACGACTTGGCCGGGGCCGTGATAGGTGACCTGGCCGCCGCGGTTGGTCTGCACCACCGGAATGCCGCCGGCGGCCAGCACATGGTCGGCGCGGCCGGCCAGCCCTTGCGTATAGGTGGGTGGGTGCTCGCAGAGCCACAGCTCATCGGCGGTATCGGGGCCGCGCGCCTCGGTGAACTCGCGCATCGCTTGCACGGTGGCTTCGTAATCGACTAGGCCCAAAGTTTTCACAACAATCATCACCGAATAGTAGCGCTAGGCTGTAAGGCCGGCGGCCAGCGGGGCGACACAGAATGCGTTAGCGTCTGCCCATCAGTCTCAAGGAAACCCATGGCCCGCCTGCTTCAAACCTTTGTCATTGCAGCCACTGTTTTGCTGCTCAACCCGCCGGCCAAGGCCGGGCCGCTGGAGCTCGCCGTCGAAGCCTATGAGGCCGGCAATCTGCAAACAGCCGCGCGCAGTTTCTCCGCGCTATCGGCAAAGCGCGAGCCCTTGGCCGACTACAACCTGGCCATGATGCATTTGCGCGGCGAACTGCCCAAGCCCAATCCGCACGAGGCCAAGCGATTGCTGGAACGTGCGGCCGGCCATGGCCTGGTGCGCGCCGAATTGGCCCTGGGGCAGCTCTACGAACAAGGCGCTTTGGGCAAGCCCGAACTGGCCAAATCGACGGTCTGGTATGCCCGCGCCGCCGAACATGGCAGTGCCGACGCGCAAGTGGCTGTGGCCACCGCCTACTACCTGGGTCGAGGGGCGAAGCTGGACATGAAACAGGCCGCGCATTGGTTCCGCGAGGCGGCCAACGGCGGTGACGTCGGCGCGCAATACCTGCTGGCCTCGATGTATGAAACAGGGCTGGGCCTGCCGGCCGATCTGCGCTTGGCGCGCTACTGGTACGAAATTGCCGCCCGCAATGGCGACGAGGCTGCGCCGAGCAAGCTGGTCGAGCTGGATCGCAGATTGGCTACGGAGCCAACAAGCTAAAGCACGACCTTCACCATCGGATGCGCGCTCAGCGTCCGGTACAGCTCGTCGAGCTGCTCGCGGCTGGTGGCCGTCACGGTGATGGTCAGACCCAAATAGTTGCCGGCCTTGCTGGGGCGGTGCTCTATCGTCGATTCATCAAACTCGGGATCGAACTGCCGGGCCACCATCACGATGGCCTCGACATAACCGTCCACATGGGTGCCCATCACCTTGATCGGGAACTTGGACGGGTATTCGATCAGCGATTGCTCGGGCGGGATGTCCGCGGGCAAATTGATGGGGGGTAAATTACTCATCATGACTGACTCATCAAATGGATTGCAATAACTTGGCGCGCTGATAAGCCTCGAACAGCCGCGCATAGACCGGGCCGGGCTTACCGCGCAAGGCACCGTGCCCGACCGCCTCATGATCCAGCTTGGTTACCGGCAAAACCTCTTTGGAGGCCGAGCTGAGGATGACTTCATCGGCGGCGAACAGATCGGCTTCTGAGATCGGCCGCAACTTGTAGCCGATGCCGACCTCCTCGCACAGCTCCTTCAGCAACTCGACCCTGATGCCTTCGAGTACATGCTCGCTTTTGGGTGGGCCCAGCAGCGCGCCCTCCTTGACGATCCAGACATTGGAGGCCGAGGCCTCGGTCAGGAAACCGTCGCGTAAAAGAATCGTCTCCGCAGCACCCTGATCGGCGGAGATCTGCCGCGCCAGCACATTGCCAAGCAGCGAGGTGCTTTTGATATCGCCGCGCTCCCAGCGGAAGTCGCGCGCCGTGATGCAGGACACGCCGTGATGCCTGTCCTCCGCACTGATCGGCTTGGCCGGGCTGCTGTAGGCAAACAGCGTCGGCTGGATGTGCGCCGGCATCACATGATTGCGCGCCGCCACGCCCCGCGTCACTTGCAGGTAGACCGCTTGATCTTCGGCCGCCACTTTGGAAATCAACTTGCGGGCGATCTCCAGCCACTCGGCCCGCAGCAGCGGGCTTTCAATTCGCAACTTGGCCAGATTGCGCTCCAAGCGGTCCATATGGCTCTCAAAACGAAACAGCAGCCGGCCATAGACGGGCAGGATTTCATAGATGCCATCGCCGAAGATGAAGCCGCGGTCCATCACCGAGATCTTGGCCTCAGCCAAGGGCGTGTACTCACCGTTCAGATAACAAAAGACATCGGGCAAGGTGCTTTTCATGCGGCTCTCCTGATCGGGCTTGAGCTTACGCCCAAAGCAAGCTGACTCGTCATTTGATCCAAAGGCGGATGGCGTCCCAGGCGCGGCCAAAGATGCCGGCCATCGGCACTTCATCTTGCACCACCAGTGGCACCTCGGCGACGGCCACACCGCCGGTCGTCGTGACCTTGAGCGTGCCCACGCGCTGACCCTTGCTGAGTGGCGCCACCAGCGGGTCGGTTCGTTCAACCTTGGTCTGCAGCTTGGCGCCCTCGCCTCGTGGCACCGCCACAAACACCGGCCCGGCGGCGCCCAGTTTGGCTTCGCGCACAGCGCCCTTCCAGACCGGCACCGTGCTGATGGCCTGTCCACCCTCAAACAAACGCACCGCGTCGAAAGCCGAGTAGCCCCAGTTCAGCAACTTCTGGCTCTCGCTGGCGCGCGCTTCTTTGGACGCCGTACCCATCACGACGCTGAGCAGTCGGCGCTTGCCGTTAGGGAATTCGCGCTGCGCGCTGGCCACCAAGCAGTAGCCGGCCGCTTCGGTGTAGCCGGTCTTCATGCCGTCGACGCTGGGGTCACGGCGAAGCAGCAGGTTGCGGTTGTCCTGGCGGATCTTGTTGAAGGTGAAGTCGCGCTGCGAGTAGTAGGCGTAAAACTCGGGGAAGTCGCGGATCAGATTGGAGCCGATGATGGACAGGTCGCGTGCGCTGCTGCGATGGCCCGGCTCGGTCATGCCGGTGACGTTCTTGAACTCGGTGTTCTTCAGACCCCAGGCCTGCGCCTGGCGGTTCATCATCGCAACGAACTGCTCGACCGTGCCGCCCACGCCCTCGGCCAAGGCCACCGACGCGTCATTGCCGGACTGAATGATCATGCCGCGCAGCAGCTCGTCGACCTTGGGCGTCATGGTGGTGTCGATGAACATCAGGGACGGGTCGCCCTTGCGCTCGTCCCAGGCGCGCTTGGAAATGGTCAGGGTCTGGTCAAGCGTCAGGCGCTTGTCACGCAGGGCGCCGAACACCACATAGGCGGTCATCAGCTTGGTCAGTGAGGCCGGGTCGTTAGGCGTGTCGGCGTCGCGCTCGGTCAAGACCTTATTGGCCGTCATGTCCAGCAACAAAAAACTGCGCGCGGCGATCTCGGGCGGCTGCGGCACCTGAGCGTGAACGTGGACGTGAACAGAGAACGCACCGGCGGCAGCCAGCACAAAGGCAATCAATCGTTTCATCGGGGGATCTCGAAAATCGGGAAAAATCAGAGTTGCAAAATCTGCCAATTGCGCACGATGATGCTTTTCAGCAGCGGCAACTGACCATGGAAAAAATGTCCGACGCCGGGCACAACGACGACGGGCAGCGACTGCGGCCGGGCCCAGTCCAGCACCGAGCTGAGCGGCACCACATCGTCGATCTCGCCGTGGATAACCAGCGTATCGGAGGGCACGGGCGCGGTGTCAAAACGGCTGGTTGCGGGGCCGACCAACACCAAACGCTCGGCCACTTGGCCCTCGGGCAGGCGTTGCGCGACTTGCGAGGTGATAAAGCCGCCGAAGGAGAAGCCCGCCAGCACAAAAGTCTCGTCAGCGCCGCGCATGGCGGCCAACACGGCCAAGGCGTCATCCACTTCGCCTTGGCCCGCATCCCAAGCGCCTTCGGACTTGCCAATGCCGCGGAAATTGAAACGCACGGCGCGGTAACCTAACTGAACAAACGCACGTGCCAGGGTTTGCACGACCTTGTTGTCCATGGTGCCGCCCTGGGTCGGATTCGGGTGACAGACCAGCGCCATGCCGCGCCGAGGGCCCTCAAAGCCAGCGGCTGGCGAGTCGATCGCGCACTCAATCGCGCCGACGGGGCCAGCGATTAAACGCTTTTCGGTCAGCGAGTTCATTGCCTACAGGCCGACATCATCGGGTAACACCAAACGCTCGACGACTTGGCCATTCTTCAGGTGCCTTTCGACGATTTCGTCGATGTCACTGTTATCCACATAGGTGTACCAAACGGCATCCGGGTAGACCACGGCCACCGGACCACCGGCGCAGCGGTGCAGGCAACCGGCCTTATTGACGCGCACGCCGCCGACCTCCGCCAACCCCAAGTCGCGCACCCTGGACTTGCAGTGGTCGAAACCTGCTTGGGCGCCGCTTTGAGCGCAGCTGCTCTTGCCGCTCTCGCGCTCGTTCAGGCAGAAGAAAATGTGGCGCTGAAAATAACTCATGCAGCCATTGTAGGGAGGGGCCGCGTTTCAGAGCTTGCGCCTGGCCATTAAGTTCAGCAAACACAGGGCCGCCGCAAACGGCCACACCCAGCCAATCCACTCGGCCAAACCATAGAGATTGATGAAGCGGCCCTGCTCCCAAGCCTGCAGACGCTGCACGAGGTAGGGATCGGCCGGCGTCTGGCTAATCAGTGCGATCAAAGCGCTCAGCACCAAAAGCCCCAGCCCCGCGCAAACCTGCCGGGGCATGAACGCCGCCACCCAACCCAGCAACATACCCGCGGCAAGGCCCGGCCAAGTGGCCGGCGTCAGCCAAGCCCAGGCATTGTTGGGGCCAAAGTTCAAACCAGTCGACAGCGCCGTCACCAAAATACCTAGCAAGGCGAATCCCAACACCAACAGGGCTCGGCGCTTACCCGATTTAGCGACCGACAAGGCCAGCAAGCTTGGCGCCAACAGGCCCAGGGCAATCGCAATCGCCTCCAAACCCGGCGGCAAAGCGCGCGCGCTATCGGCCCACTCATCGCCCCACTGCAAAGCCCAGGGCGTGTTCTCAAGCAACTCGATGGCCGTATCCTGCAAATGGGGCAACCACCGACCCAGCCCGAGCGGCACCGCGGTTGGAAACAGCAAACCCAGCGGCCACAAGGCCAATAGCGCCAAAGCGCCGGCGCTATGGGGCTGAAACCAGTATTCACGCAGCTCATGCCAGCGCCGCAGGCCACCAAACGCGTGCAGCACCAGGCCCAGCACGACGCCCACCCAAGCGCCGATTGAATTCAACAACCAGTCCGCCAGCGACGGCACACGCGAGGGCAAAAAGAACTGCACCGTCTCCAGCAAATAGGACAGCAGCGGCGCCGGCAGCACGCCCAGCACAACCGCCCAGCGCAGACCCAAACCGCTGCGCAAGCCCGCCGCCAAGCCCAGCAGGCCCAGCGGCAAATAGCCGATCAGATTGACTTGCTGATCAAAGGCGCCAAAGTACTTGGGCCAAGGCAAGCGCAGCAAACCCTCGACCGGAATGCCGGGCGGCAAGGCCCAAGGGCCGAACGGGTACAGGCTCGCATAGACGATCAAGCAGGCATAAGCGAGCAGCAACCAGGTGGCAGAACTTTGCCGGCGCACCATCACCGCCAGCCTAGAACGGCTTCACCACCACCAAAATCACGATGGCGGCGAATAGCAAGACCGAGGTTTCGTTGAAGACCCGGAACCAACGGTGGCTGCGCCGATTGGCCAACAGCTCAAAGCTGAGCAAAATGCGTTTGCAAAAATGGTGATAGCCGATCACGCCGACCACCAAGACCAGCTTCAGATGCAGCCAGCCGCGGTTGAAGCCGCTGAAGTTGTCGACCCAGAGCCATACGCCAAAGACCAAGGCCGGAATCATCAGCAGGCTCATGAATTTGTAGAGCTTGTGCGCCATCACGAGCAGGCGCTCACGCTCGGCATGGCTGTCGCTGGGCACCATGGCCAGATTGACGAAGATGCGCGGCATGTAGAACAAGCCAGCAAACCAGCTGGCGACGAAGATGATGTGAAGGGCTTTGATCCAGAGCATCGCGGCATTATGCGGGGCGAGTGAGGCGCGCCCGGCCGGGCGGCTTGAGCAAGGTCAATTCAGACACGCAAGCCGCGGCCCAAAAAAAGCCCCGGCAAAAAAACCCCGGCAAAAAAACCCCGGCAAAAAAAGCCCCGGCTAAAGAGCCGGGGCGAGAAAGCCTTTTCGCTGTCATCACGCAAAGGCTCCTGCTCAGGGAGGAAAAGCAGGGAATGACTACCTTGCGGCTATCATCCGGAGCAAATATTAACAGAATCTTCACACCACTGTCTTCACTCGTGGTCGCTTAGATTGCGAAGTCTGTCACTTTGACTCGGAGAAAAGCCCTTGTCCCGCTCTGTCCTGCCTCCCGCCCCCTTCCCTGCCAGCCGCCCGCGCCGCCTGCGCCGCGATGCTTTCAGCCGCGCCATGGTGCGCGAACATGCACTCAGCGCCAGCGACCTGATTTTGCCGGTGTTTGTGCATGAGGGCGTCGATCGGGTCACGCCGGTGGCGTCGATGCCGGGCGTGGCGCGCCTGAGCCTGGACCGGCTGCTGGCCGTCGCCGAGGAATGCGTGGCGCTGGGCATTCCGGCGTTGGCGCTGTTCCCGGTGATCGATGCCTCGCTCAAAGACCCGGACGGAACTGAAGCCAGCAATCCAGACGGCCTGATTCCCCGTGTCGTGCGCGCCCTGAAGGCCCGGGTGCCGGGTTTGGGCATCCTGACCGACGTCGCCCTCGACCCCTACACCAGCCACGGCCAAGACGGCGTGCTGGACGCGAGCGGCTACATCATCAACGACCGCACGGTCGAGCTGCTGTGCGCGCAGGCCTTGGTGCAGGCCGAGGCCGGCGTCGACATCGTCGCCCCGAGCGACATGATGGACGGCCGGATTGGCGCGATTCGAGCGGCACTCGAATCGCGCGGCTTCGTTCACACCCGCATCATGGCCTATAGCGCCAAGTACGCCAGCGCCTTCTACGGCCCTTTCCGCGACGCCGTCGGCTCGGCCGCCAATCTCGGCAAGGCCGACAAAAAGACCTACCAGATGGACCCCGGCAATAGCGACGAGGCGCTGCGCGAAGTGGCGCTGGACATCGCCGAGGGCGCCGAGATGGTGATGGTCAAACCCGGTATGCCTTATCTGGACATCGTGCGCCGGGTCAAGGACGAATTCCGCGTGCCAACCTTCGCCTACCAAGTCAGCGGCGAGTACGCGATGCTCAAGGCAGCCGCGGCGAATGGCTGGCTGGACCATGATGCGGTGATGATGGAATCGCTGCTGGCCTTTAAGCGCGCCGGCGCCGACGGCGTGCTGAGCTACTTCGCCCTTGAGGCGGCGTCTGAGCCGAGATCGATGCCGATGCCGCCGTTGCCGTAGATCGCATTGGCCAGGATGGCGTTGCCCGTGCCGCCGGAGACGCGCACGCCTACCCCGCCGT
>NZ_JANNMI010000247.1:0-9141 GCF_031397715.1 Roseateles sp. | reverse complement strand
CGGCCTTGGGCGAAAAGCACAGCGGCTACCCGGCCATCAGCATCTGGCACGACTTCAAATACCACCCCAAGGAAGTCATCACCGGCACGCAGGACTGGGTCTATGAGCATCTGGGCGCGCTGTTCTGGGTGGTGGAGCTGTGGTCGCCGAACAAAGAGGCCGGCATCGAGGGCTATAAATGGCTCGACTGGTACCGCGAGCATGCGGTCGAAGACGACTTGAAGCTGCTCAAGTGGAGCGACGAGCAATGCGGCGGCAAGGCCTACGTGGACTGGACGGCCTTCCATCATCCGCAGCTCGGTGCCGTCGAGATTGGCGGTTGGGACAAGATGAACTACTGGCGCAACCCGCCGCCCTGGTTGCGCGAGCGCGAGGCGGCGCGCTTCCCGGCCTGGATGAACCAGATTGCGCTCAGCTTGCCCAAGCTGGAGTTGCTGCGCACCGAAGTGCGTGCACTCGGCCCCGACACCTGGCGCATTCGCATGGCGGTGGCCAATAGCGGCTATCTGCCGGCCTATGTGACCAAGCGGGCGCTGGAGCGCAAGGTGGTGCGCGGCGTGATGTTCGAGATCCATCTGCCTGCGCTGGACCCGACCGTCAGCCTGGTCAGCGGCAAGGAGCGCATGGAAGGCCCACAGCTCGAAGGCCACGGCCCCAAGTCCTCGCAACAAGCCTTTCTGCCCAGCCGCGAGCTGACGGCGGACCGGGCGGTGGGCGAGTGGGTGGTGCGTGCGCCCAAGGGCACCAGGTTGGCGCTGACGGCCAGCGCGGAGCGGGCGGGGACGGTGAGGACGGAAGTTAGCCTGGATTAACCCGCAGTTGGCGGCGCCAGCAGAATGCGGTTCAGGGCCACATTGATGTAGTAGTTGCTACGGCCATGCTTTTGCTTGGCCACAAAGCCGCCGTCGACCAAGGCTTCAAGGTACTTGGTCGCGGTCAGGCGTGAAACCTGCAGATCGCGTTGCACGAAGTCGATCTTGGTGTACGGATGAATGAAGAGGTTGTTGATCAGGTCTTGGCTGTAAAAGCGATGGTCGGCGCGGATGCGGTGCTTGTAGTCAAACAAGGCGTCTTTGATCGCCAACACGGTGCGAATCGTGCGCTGCGCCGTCACTTCCACCGCCTGCAGCATATAGAGCACCCAGTCCTCCCAGGTGTCATCGTCACGGACCGTCTGCAAGAGCCGGTAATAGTCCGGCTTGCTGCGCACAATCTGGCTGCTCAGGTAGAGCACCGGGATTTCAAGCAGCCCCTGCTTGACAAGATAGAGCACGTTCATGATGCGGCCGATGCGGCCATTGCCGTCGTAAAAGGGGTGGATGCTCTCGAATTGGTGATGGATCAAGGCCATCTTGATCAAGGGGTCCACGGGGAATAGCTCGTCATCATTGATGAACCGTTCCAGGTCGCGCATCAATGCGTTGATTTCGGCCGGATCCTGCGGCGGCGTGTAGACCGTGCGCCCATCGCCGTCCTTCAGCGCTGTTCCTGGCAGCTTGCGAAAGCCGGCATTGTTGCGCTCAAGCTCGGTCTGAATGCCGATGATGTGGTTGTTGGTCAGCAAGCCGCTCTCAAGCACCTGGTTGAACCCGAAGCGCAAGGCTTGGCGGTAACGCAGCACCTCTTTGGCGGCCGGATTGGCGAAGGCTCCCGGGTCTACATCGCCCTTGAACAACTCGTCGTGGGTGGTGACGATGTTCTCAATTTCCGAGCTGTCCTTGGCCTCTTGCAAGCCAAGCGTATTGATCAAAATTCCTTGATTCGGAATTGAGGCCGCCAAACCCTTTAACTCGGCCAGCTGCCGACTGCTACTTGCCAGCTTCTTCAGAATGCGTGGGTCGTCGAAGCGCGCGATGTTCAGCTGTTCGAGCGGGGCAAGTGTGGCGGGCGCGTGAAGGGCTGGCATCGGGTTCAGAGATGTGTAGAAAATCGTTTGTATCTATGCATATTATGCAAACACGCATAACTTTGTGGATTTTTTATACATGTTTCAGAATCAAGTCTAGGCTCAGTCGGTGCGCATGGCCCGTTCATTCAGGCTCTCTTGGCTTGCTGCTCTGCTCGGCGGCGGCCTGCATCGCCTCTTTCCACATCCGCGTCGGCAAGAACGTGCACAGCTGCTGCAGCGCGCGCTATCAGCCAGGGGTGCAGCTCATGGTCAATGTCTCAGCGGCGATGTCGGCATCTAGCTGTACCAAGCGAGGGGGCGGCCGCCATCTGACCCGGCTGCCGCAAGACCGGGCCGAGTTGGCAGTACAGGATGTGCAAGCTGACCTCACGCGGCGCATGGGCCGGCAAGCTGCGACCCGGGTTCCGCCTCGTCAAGCCAGGCCTGCAGCTCCTCGGGCAGCTGCTCACGCTCCTCGTCACCGGGCCAAGGCGCGCCTGCGCTCAAGAGTAGTCGCAGCGTGCCCAGATAGTCAGCGTCGGGCTGAGGCAGGTGGACGCAGGCATGCTGCAGGCTGCCCATCACGTTGCCGCCAAAGCCGTTGCCCTCCTGCCAGCTGGCGCCATGCGCAAGCAGCAGCCGCACCAGCACCACGTCGCCGTTGAAGGCGGCTTGGTTGAGCGCACTGGCTTGCCAGTCGCCCGGCACCGCGACCGGCCAGCCCAGGGACAGCATCAGCGCGACCGAGGCGCGCGCACGGCGCTGCGCTTGGTCGGGCAGCAGCTGCAGCTCCTGCGCCGACAGCTGTGCCTGCAGCAGGTCGGGTTCTTGCTGCAGCAAGGCCCGTGCCGCAGGCTCATCGGCCGCGGCACAGGCGGCCAGGAAGCGTTGCCGTGAGGCGGGTAGTTCGGGCTGGGCACCCTGCGCCGCAAGCAACTCAAGCGCCGCGTTTTCGCCCAGCAGCGCCGCCAGCGTGGCGGGCGTGCGGCCGTCGGTGTCGCGGAGCGTGAGATCGGCGCCAGCGGCCAGCAGTTGGCTCAGGCAGGCGACGCAGCGGCCGCGGCGTAGGGCGTGATGCAGAGCGCTGGCACCCTGGGGGCCGGTTTCATTGACGTCGGCGCCCAGGCTCAGGGCCACAGCGAGGCCGGCCGGGTCGTCGAAGTCGAGCAGGCGCAAGAGCGCGTTTGTGCCCTGCCAGCGCGCACCATGGGCCATCAGCTGGCG
This sequence comes from Roseateles sp., assembly GCF_031397715.1. Taxonomy (GTDB): domain Bacteria; phylum Pseudomonadota; class Gammaproteobacteria; order Burkholderiales; family Burkholderiaceae_C; genus Paucibacter_A. Next base: position 6,029 of record NZ_JANNMI010000247.1, on the reverse strand, counting down.
GATCTGCAGCGCGGCTCGGCTGCGGTCGGGGTCTTCGCAGGCGTGATACAGCGACTCGCCATCATTGGGGTTCGCACCGGCGGCCAACAGTGCGGCGGCGAGCTCGGGGCTTTGCGCCCGGGCGACGGCGCCGTAGAGCAGCGGCAGCCCTGGCGGCTCGGTCGCACCTGGCGCAGGCGGCAGGTCGGGGTCCGGCATACGGGCGGCATTCGGGTCGGTGCCGGCTTGCGCGAGCAGCGCTTGAGCGCCGCGCAACAGCCCGCTGGCCCAGGGCTCGCCCAGGCGGTGCAGGCTGGAGAAGCACACATAGGCCAGCGCGGGCGCATCAAAGGGCGGCAGTTGCTGCGCCGCAGTGGGCAGGGCGTCAAGCAGGTCCAACTCGCCGCGCAGCAAGGCCAAGGCGGGTCGCAAGTGCGGCGGGCAGCGGCTGCCCAAGCGCTGCAACAGGGCCAAAGCACGTTCGGGCTGCGGGCTGTTCCAGCCGCGCCCGATGGCCAGCGTCAGCACGCGTGTGACCAAGGCCGCGTCGTCGAGTTGACGCGCCTCCTGTTGGGCCATGACGGCCCGGTGCAGCGCAGGCCAACTGGGAAAACCCAGCTCGCGTGCGATCACCAACTGCGCCAAGCTGAGCTGTGCCGGTGCGCCGCGATGGTGGGGCGCGGCGCGCGCCAAGCTTGGTGGACTGCCGGCGCGCCAATCACGCAGCAGCTCGCGCGCTTGGCGCTTAAGTTGCTGCAGATCGGCGTGGTTCGGGAGGCTGGGGGACAGTGTGGGCGGCAGAGTGGGCTGCGGCGCAGGCCCGTTGTGGCTGGTCTTCAAAGGACACCTCCATGCGGTTAAAACCCGAGATCCGCGCTGTCGGGTCGCACAAAGGCAATAGAGTCAAAAGGTATTGGGCGGACGCAGTCTTGACCTTGCGTCCGTCCGGGTGGGCTCAGCCCTGCCTGCGGATCCAGCAGCGCCCCGGTAGGCGCTGTGGACGGCAGTTTGCCATAACTGCAAGGCAGTGCGGCTCCGAGGCTGAGAACTTTTGTAGCGAGCGGCAGTCAGGCTAGGCGGACGGAGCGCAGGAACCGGAACGTACTCCATGTACGTGAGGATTCCGAGCATCTGGCCAACGACGCATGGCGGTCGCGCAGTAAAAAGTTCTCAGCCTCTCAGTCCAGCTTCTGCTCCTTGGCCGCCTGCATCGCCTCTTTCCACATCCGCGCCGGCAAGAAGCTGCGCAGCTGGTGCATCGCGCGCTCGATCAGCTCAGGGTGCAACTCGTGACCGATGTCGGGCAACACATCGGCGGTGATGTCGGCGCCTAACTGCACCAGTCGACGGGCGGCCGTCACCTGATCCTGATGCGGCAAGACCGGGTCGAGCTGGCCATGCAGGATGTGCAGGCTGACCTCATGCGGCGCCTGGGCCGGCGGCGTCGCGTAGGCGCCCGCGAAGGCCAGCACCCGGCCGGCCAACTGCGCCTCGGCCTGCACCGCTTCGAGCGCCAGCACCGCGCCCTGTGAAAAGCCGCCGAGTGCCACCTGCTGCCAAGGCAACTCCCATTGCGCCGCCCAGCTGCGCACGGTGGCGATGAAGGCGGGCAGGGCGGCCGTCACGCGCTCGGCGTGGTTGTCGTCATTGCAGCCGTCGAGTGAGTACCACTGCTGGCCGCCGTCGACAGTCAAAGGCGCGTTGAGCGCCAGCACCGCCGCCTGCGGGTACTGCGCCCGCAGCGCCTGCGCCAGCGGCCGCATCTGCGCGGCATCGGCGCCGGCGCCGTGCAAGAGCAGGAACAACAAGTCGGGCACACCCTTGTCGGGCAGCATCGCAACGGCGCGGGAGGCGAAGGGGGCAAGAAGGGGCGTGTTCATGGGCCGATTGTCGCTGCCCATGATGGGTTCAGCTTCGCGTGCGGTCGTTGTCCCGATGCCCGATCAGCCGCACCAGCGTCGCGCGCAGCTTGGGCGCGTCGATCGGTTTGGTGAGGAAATCATTCATGCCGGCGGCCAGTGCCTCGTCGCGCTCGGACACCAGCGCGGCGGCAGTCAGCGCAATGATGGGCAAAGTCTCGGCGTTGAAGCGCCGGCGCACTTCGCGCGTGGCCTCATGGCCACTCATCACCGGCATCTGCACATCCATCAGCACCGCATCAAAGGGCTTGCCCATGCTGGCGGCCGCCAGCACCGCCTCGACCGCTTGGGCGCCGTCGATCGCCTGCGCCACCTCCAGCCCCCATTGCTGTAGCTGGGCCACGGCAATCATCATATTGACCGGGTGGTCCTCGACCATCAGCACGCGCAGGCCTTGCAGGTCCTCGTTATCGCGCGCCTCGCGGGGCTGGTTGCTGATCGGCGTTGCTGCTGCCGGCAGCGGCAGCTCGGCCCAGAAAGTCGAGCCCTGGCCCAGCGCACTGTGCACGCCGACTTCGCCGCCCATCAGCGTTGCCAGTTCGCGGCAGATCGACAGGCCCAGGCCGGTGCCGCCATAGCGCCGCGTGGTCGATTCATCGGCTTGCGTGAAGGGCTGGAACAAGCGCTCATGCATGGCCGGCGCGATGCCAGGCCCGGTGTCAATGACCTCGATGCGCACCCGCTCGGCGGGCAAACTCAAGACCCGCACCGAGACCGAACCCGTTTCGGTGAACTTCAACGCATTGCTCAGGTAGTTGCTGAGAATCTGCCGGATCCGCACCTGGTCACCGACCACCCAGGCCGGGATGCCGGCATCGACCTCGATCTGGAAGCCCAGGCGGTGCGCCTGCGCCAGCGTGAAATAGGCCATCTGCATGGTGGCGAGCATATCGCGCAGACCGAACGGGGCCGCCTCCAGCGTCAGCCGGCCGGCCTCGATCTTGGAGAGGTCAAGGATGTCGGAGATCAGGCCCGACAGGCTCTCGGCGCTGTCCAGCATTTGGTCGAGGTAGCCGCGCTGGGTGGCTTCGCTCAGGTCGGGCTGCTGCAGCATCCGCGCCAAGCCTAACAAGCCATTCAGCGGGGTGCGAATCTCATGGCTGGTATTGGCCAGGAAGGCGCTCTTGGCGCGGCTGGCGGCCTGCGCTTCGTCCTTGGCCTGGGCCAACGCGGCCTCGACACGGCGGCGCTCGGTGATGTCTTCCAGAATCCAGATCGTGCCGCCGCGGCTGGGGTGATGGGGGTCCACCGCCTTGGCCAGCAGCCGGCATAAAAAGCTGCTGCCGTCGCGCCGGCGCATGGTTTGCTCGGTCTCGACCTGCTCGCCGGCCAACAGCTTCAGGCCCAGCTCCTTGCCCACCGTCGCGTAGTCTTCCTTGCTGGGCCAGACGACGCTGGCATGCTGGCCGATCAGGCTGCCGGCGGGCCAGCCGAACATCTCCTCGACCAGGCGATTGACCTGCACAAAATGCTGGTCGCGGGTCAGCGTGATGCCGATCGAGGCGTTTTCCAGAATCGCCTGATGCACCAGCCGGCTGCGTTCGGACTCGCTCACGTCACGCGAGTTGGTGACCAGGTATTGCTGGCCGTCCATCGCGAACGGCGCGGCCGACAAGAGCATGGAAGTCGGCTCGCCCGCCTTGTTCTGCAGCGTGACCGGGAACTCATCGCAGCGGCCATGCAGGCGGATCAGCTCCAGCACATGGTCGCGCTCGGCCAGGTTTTGCCAGATACCTAACTCGCCGGCTGTGCGGCCCAGCACTTCGTCGCTGCTGTAGCCGCTGAGGCGCTCGAAGGTCTTGTTGACCATCGCGTAGCGGCCCGAACTCAGCTCGGTCAGCGTGATCACGTCGGGGCTGGTGGCAACCAGGTGCGAGAGCAGGCCCTCGGAGCGGCGCAAGGCCTCTTGCGCGCGCGACTGCTCGGTCTGGTCGATGAAAAAGCTCAAGGTCGCCGGGCCGCTGGCAGCGTCGACCCGCACGCTGGTGGCCGACACCAGGCGGCGCCGGCGCGACAAGGTGCGCAGCCGGAACTCGGCCATCGGCAACATGCCGCCGACCGCCATCGCCTCGATCTTGGCGGCGCGTTGACGCGCCCGCTCATCGTCGCCGGGCTCGTAATGCGAGAACAAATCCTGGCCAATCATGCTGCTGCGCTGGGTGTAGCCGAACATCGCCATCGCCGCCGGGTTGGCGTCCAGCACACGGCCCCAGCGGTGCAGCACCAGCGGGCTGGGCGAGCGGCGGAACAGCTCGCGGTAGCGTGTCTCGGTGGCGTGCACGGCATGCTCGGCCTGCACTTCATCGGTCACATCGCGGCCCACGCCCCAGTAACCGCGGAAGTTGCCCTGGCTGTCAAAGCGCGGCTCACCGCTGATCGAGACATAGACGACGCCGCCGTCCAAGGCGCGGCGGCGCGCCACCATGCCGTGGAAGGGGCGATGCGATTCCAGGTCGGCGCGGTGCGCGTCCATGTCCTCGTCGCTGACGCCCAGGTTTTCGATCTCCCAGGGCGCCTTACCCAGGCGGGACTGCAGATCCAGCCCCGATTTGCCCGGCGTATCTTCGGCCAGATGGGTGAAGCGGAAATCGCGGTTCATCTCCCAGTACCAGTCGGCGGCCATGCTCAAGAGGCCGCGAAAGCGCGCATTGCGCTCGGCCGCTTCTTTGGTCGAGCGCTGCAACATGCGCAGCATCGCGTAGCCCAAGAGCAGGCCGCCCAAGAGCAGCAGCCCATGGGTGGCGGTGCGCAGCGGCAGGCTGGACAGCGCCACCGCGCTGCTGTGCCAACCCCGCTGCTCGGCCCAGGCAAAACCCAGAATCGCCGCGAGGCTGAAGGCCGCCAGCGTGGCGCCGACGCGCAGCCCCAGCATGGCGGTGGCAAAAGCAGTCAGCAGGCCCAGCACCGACAGGCTGAGTGAATACAAGCCGGTGTTGCGTGAGGCCGCAATCAAGACGGTCAAGGCCAAGATCAAAGCGAGGGCGCCGACGACGGCGGTGAGCCCCAAATGGCGCGGCAAACGCCACAGGCTCAGCAAGCTCAGCAGCGCAATGCCGGCCGCGGCAAGGCCGGGCAAAAAGCCGCCCAGCAGTTCATCGCTTTGGCGGCCCAGCAACAGCAGCACGGCCGCGGCCAGCAAAATGAGGCCGGCCGCACCGAGAAAAAGGCGAGCCGAATGCCAGCGTAGCTTGCGCGCCATCTGCACTTGCTGATCGGCCGGGCTTAATTCCTGGCCGACCAGGCTGCTCAAATCGTCCTGGGAATCCTTGCTCACAATGCCAACCGCTCCGCTTTGTCCAGCGCGGGAGTCTCCCCTACAAACTGGCGCTTGACCATTGGGTTAGCACCTGAATCGTGGCGCAAATCATTGCCGAGGCGACTTTTGTGCACGAGTGCACGGCAGCGGGTCCCTGGGCGGCGGCGTAGTCGGTTCAGGCCTGCGGCGCTTTGCGGGCCTGGTTCAGCTGCTCGCGCGTTTGCAGCGCAACCCGCCGCGCCGCGGCCGCAAAGTCCTCGCCCGAGCCGGCGATCGGGTGGGCATACAGCACCGCGCGCGAGCTGCTGACGATGATGGGCGCCGTCGGCCCCCAGCCGGCTTGCACGGTCGCCTCGGCGTCACCACCCTGGGCGCCTACACCTGGGATCAGCAGCGGCAGCGTCGGCGCCAGCTCGCGCACGCGGGCGATCTCGGCGGGAAAGGTGGCGCCGACGACCAGGCCGAGTTGGCCGTTCTTGTTCCAATCGGTCTGCGCCAAACGGGCCAAATGTTCGTACAGCTTCGGCGTGCCGGGCACATCGGCCAAGCGCTGGTTTTGCCAGTCGCTGCCGCCGGGGTTGGAGGTGCGGCACAGCAAAATGGCGCCCTTGTCCGGGTAGCGAAGATAGGGTTCGATCGAGTCAAAACCCATGAAGGGCGACAGCGTTACCGCGTCCGCCTGGTAGCGCTCGAAGGCTTCTTTGGCGTATTGCTCGGCGGTGGCGCCGATGTCACCGCGCTTGGCGTCCAGAATCACCGGCACCTGCGGGGCCACGCGCTTGATGTGGGCGATCAGCTGTTCGAGAAACCCCTACCTGCTGTTGGCGGTGATCATCCCGCTCTTCGGCAGTCTGGTGGTCATGACCCTGAAGAAT
>NZ_JANNMI010000246.1:0-12896 GCF_031397715.1 Roseateles sp. | reverse complement strand
TGCCCATGCCCATGCCCATGGCGCGGGCCATGGCGGTCATTTTGGTGAAGGCCTGCTTGCGCGCCTGGGTGGCGATGAGTTTGTGGTCTTGCTGGAGGGCTTGAGTGGCCAAGAACATGAGGCGGCGAAGCAAGTCGAGTTGCTGGCCAACAAAATCTTGGCAGCCCTGCGCCAACCCTATTTGCTGCGCGACAAAATCTATCAGGGCACACCCAGCATCGGCATTGTGGTGCTGACCCAAGAGCCCCTTGGCAGTGACGAGTTACTCAAGCGGGCCGATGTAGCGATGTACCAAGCCAAGGCGGCCGGGCGCAACACCCTGCGCTTTTTTGACCCCGAGCTGCAAGCGGTTGCGACTGCCTTCATTGCCTTTGAGCTCGACCTGCGCCTGGGCCTGGAGCGCCAGGAGTTTGAGCTGCATTACCAGGTTCAGTTCGACTTGGCCGGCGTCGTCACCGGAGCCGAGGCCTTGTTACGCTGGCGCCGTGGCGGCCTGGACTTGGTGCCGCCGGGGCAATTCATCCCGATTGCCGAAGCCAATGGCTTGATCCTGCCGCTCGGGCAGTGGGTATTGGAGACCGCCTGTGCGCAACTGGTTGCCTGGAGCCAGCAGCCGCAGCGCGCGCGCTGGACCATGGCCGTCAACGTCAGCGCATTGCAGTTTGCGCAAAGCGACTTTGTCGAAAGTGTCGGCCGCGCCTTGCATCTCACGGGTGCCAAGGCTTCGCTTTTGAAGCTGGAGCTGACCGAGAGCATGTTGGTCAACGACATCGAGGACGTGGTCGCCAAGATGAAGGCTATTCAAGCCTACGGCGTGGCCTTTTCGCTCGATGATTTCGGCACCGGTTACTCATCCTTGTCCATCCTCCATCGGCTGCCGCTGCAGCAACTCAAAATAGACCAGTCCTTTGTACGTGATATCTTGACCGACCCGAACGATGCGGTGATTGCCCGCACCATCGTGGCACTGGCCCATAACCTTGATTTGCGCGTGATTGCCGAAGGGGTTGAATCGGCCCAGCAGCGCGACTTCTTGGCCGCCATCGGGTGCGATGCGTTTCAGGGTTATTTTTTTGGCCGACCGGAGGCCGAGCAGAACTTGCCCGCTCTGTAGCCGTGCTCTGGGGCGCTACACGGGCGCTACACGGGCGCTACACGGGCACTTGAGGCCTGAACGTGATGCTGAACGCAGTGCCTTGGCCGGGTGCAGACCGGATACTCAAGGTGCCGCCGATCTGGCCACACAAATCAGCCACCAACTGCAGCCCCAGCGAGCTTTGTCGCTTGGCCTCGAAGTCCTCGTTCAAGCCCACGCCGTTGTCCTCCACCGCCAAACACCACAGCGAGGCCACGGCATCAACGGGCTGCAAGCTGACCTTGAGCAAGCCCGCTGTGCCAGGCGTGGCCGATGGAGCAAAGCCATGCTTGAGGCTGTTGGAGATCAACTCGTTGCACAGCAAACCGCAAGCGGCTGCTTGATCCATGCTGGCCGGCAGCGACGCCATATCGAGCTGCAAACGCACGGAGCCCATGTCCAACACCTGCGTGCGAAAGGCCTGGGTCGCCACCTGCCCGAGGTAGGCGCCCAGGTCGACCGCGGCAAAAGTGCCCGAGCGGTACAGCGATTCGTGCAACTGCGCCATCGCCCGGATGCGTCCCTGCATGGTTTGCAACACCGCCTTGGTGTCAGCCACCGCGCTGCGCCCGGCCTCCAGGCGCAACAGGCTGGCAATCACCTGCAAATTGTTTTTGACCCGGTGATGCACTTCTTTCAGCAGCGCTTCTTTGTCGCGCAAGGAGCTCTGCAACGCTTGCTCGGCCAACAGTCGTGGGCTGATATCGATGTCAACGCAAAACATTTCGGGCGCTTGCCCCGGCGCTTGCAGCAGCACATGGCTGGAGATGACCGCGACCCGGCTGCCGTCCTTGCAGCGCATCGTCATCTCGCCGGCCGCCACTGGGCGGCCGGTGGCGGCCATCTGCGCCATCGCGTCAGCCACGGTCGCGCGCATTTCGGGCGCAATGATCAGGTCGAGCAGATTGCGCCCGATCGCCTCCTCGGCCGTGTAGCCATAAAGCAGCTCGGAGGCGAGATTCCAGTAGGTCGTGCGGCCGTCCATGCCGTAGCCCTGAACGGCCACAGTGGCGACGCTGCGCAGCACCTGCTGAAAACGCTGCTCGCTCTCGCTCAGCGCCAGCTCGGCCCGGTGGCGCTCGCTCATGTCGGTGATCGCCATGCGCAGCCGCCCCTGGGCCGCAGCGGCGCAATGCAACTCCACCGGCAGTGTCGTGCCGTCATGGCGGCGCAGATTCAGCGCCAAGCTGGTTTTGCTGCCCTCGCTGGGGTCCGCCAGCTGGGTCGACTTGCGCAGCCGCTTGAACAAGCTGCGCCAACGCAACAGATCCGGTCCATGCACCAGGATGTTGAAGTTCATGCCCAACAAGGCCTTGCGTTGCCAGCCGACCAGCTCGACGACACAGAGGTTGAGCTGCTCGACACAGCCCTCACCGTCGAGCGTCAAATAGCCGATCGGGGCGAAGTCGTAGAGCTCGGCGTAGCGATCCCGCGAGGCCTCCAACTCGCGCTGCGAGTCACGTAATTCCTCGTTCTGCATTTCCAGCTCGATTTGATGCACGCGCAGTTCGTGCAACAGGCTGGCTGTCTGCGTCTCGGCTTGCGTGCCGCGCGGATCGCCGCTGTCCTCAGGTCGTTTGGCTTGCATCAGGTGGACTCCCCGCCCGTTTCAGCGCTCTGCGCTTCGATGGCGACCATTGCCAGCAAGATCAATTCGGTGTCGCCGTCGGCCGTCACGATGCGCCGTGCATTCAGCACCATGCGGCGTGGCCCCAAGCCGGGAAAATCATGTTTGACCTCGTAGCCGTCCATCACCTGACTTTGCGGCAGAATATTTTCCAGCAACTCGCGCAACGCCGGAATGGCCCATTGACCATTGCCCAGCTCGTAGACCTTGTGGCCCACGGTGTCGGCGGGGTCGACCTTGAAGTGCGCATAAAAACTGCGGCTGGCCGACACCACTTGCAGCGCTGCGTCCAGCACCAGCAAGGGCTCGCTGACGGTGTCGACGATGCCCTCGGCCAACTCGCGGGCCAATTGAGTGGCCCGCTGTTTGGCTGCGGCCAGCAGGGCGGAAACGCGCACAGCGGCCAGGCTGGCGCGTTTGAACTCGCTGATATCGGTGAAGGTCACCACCACCCCTTCAATCACATTGTCCAGCGTACGGTAGGGCTGAATGCGGCTGAGGTACCAGTGGCCGTCGGTGCTGCTCACTTCGCGCTCGACCGGGATCAAGCTGTCCAGCACCGCCTGCAGATCGACCTGCAGGCCCTGTTGTTGGCCTGCGTCGATATTGCAAGTTATATCGGTCAAGGGGCGACCCACGTCACCGGCAATCAAGCGGTAAATCTTGATCGCTGCCGGCGTGAAGCGGCGGATACGCAACTGGTGGTCGAGGAAAAGGGTGCCACTGCCAATGCTGTCGAGCAGGTTCTTCATGTCGTTTTGAACACGGGTCAGCTGCTCGATGCGGCTGTTCAGCTCGGCATTGACGGTGATGGTTTCCTCGTTGAGCGACTGCAGCTCGTCTTTGGAGGTTTCCAACTCTTCGTTGGACGACCGCAGCTCTTCGTTGGCGGTTTGCAGCTCTTCATTGGCGGACCGATGTTCCACAACCGTGGTTTGCAGCGTCAGCTGGGCAAGTGCTAGCTTGGCGGCCAGCTCCGTGGCCAGCTCCTTGAGGCGGGGCTGGTCCGTGCTGTTGGTGACTGCGGCCGCCGCCGCCAAGTCATGCTGGCGCACTGCCTGCGCGGGCAGATCTTCAAAGCTGACCAGCAGCAGGGGCGGCTGCTGGCGCAGCCGTGGCAGCGGCCGAACCGTCAAGCGCACCAGCGAAAAGCCGCCGTTGGTTCTGACCGAAACCACCTCGGCTGGCCAGTCTTGGGTCGTTGACTCGGTGTCGGTAACCTCAGCGCCAGCCGCTAGCAGCAGCGTGACGCGCAAATTCGGCAGTAGGCCTTCGCGCGCCATTTCCAAGAGATTCAGCTTGGCTGGGCCGGGAGCCGGGCGCAAGTAGCGGCCGGTGTCGCCGTGGATATAGAGGATATTGCCGGCGCTGTCGGTCGTGACCGATGCTGGCGCGAAGGTCTGCAGCAGGGCGTGGTTGCTGAGGTCAGCAATTTGCTCAGCCAAGGGGCTGCTTTCGCCGCTCGCTGCTGGGCTGTCAGGGTGTTTGGGGGGGCTCATTTCAGCTCCTGTTGATCGCTGCGCTGTGGCGCTTGTGGCTGGTGCGATTGCTGGTTCGGATGCTGCTGCGAATGCTGGTGAAACAAGTGCCTCGGCGGCGGCCGAGCTGCGGTCGCCACTCACTTTGCGTGCTTTGTAGAACTTCCACTTGCGGTTCAGCGGCGCGAAGAGTTCGGCCTGGTTGCTGATACTTTCTGAGGTGGAAACGAACAACACACCCTGGGGCTGCAGCGCGCCATGAAAGCTGTGGATCAAGCGGCGCTGCAGTTCGGGCTCCAGGTAAATCATCAAGTTGCGGCAGCTGAGCAGGTCCAGCCGGGAAAAAGGCGGATCTTTGATGACGTTTTGAACCGCGAACACCACCATGTCGCGCAGCTCCTTGGTGACCTTGAAGCCAGCAGCAGCATCGTCCTCCTTGGTGAAAAAGCGGCGCAGGCGCTCCGGCGTGACGTCGTTGGCGATACCGGCAGGGTAGCGGCCGGCGCGTGCCAGCGCGATTGCCTCATCGTCGAGGTCGGTGGCGAAGATTTGAATCGGCACCGACCGCTCGCCCCGACTGAACAGATCCTGCTGCAATTCGTGCAAGATCATCGCGATGGAATAGGCTTCCTCGCCGGAGGAACAGCCCGCCACCCAGACCCGGAACACGCTGCCCGGCGGCTTGGCCTCCAGCAAGGCCGGCAACAGGCTTTGCTTGAGTGCCACAAAGGCCTCGGGATCGCGGAAAAAGCTGGTGACGTTGATCAGCAATTCGCGAAACAAGCACTGCACCTCGGCCGGGTTCTCCGACAGCAGCTGCGCGTAGTCCACATCGTTGTCGATTTGATTCAACATCTTGCGGCGCTGGATACGCCGGCCAATGGTGCTCTTCTTGTAAAGCAAGAAGTCATGCCCGGAGCTGGTACGCAGCTGCAGCAAGATCTTGTTGAGGTCGGATCTTTTGGGGTCCAGTGCCTGGCGCGTCGGCAAGCTCAGCCCGGGTTGCGCCGATAAGGCCATGCGCACCAGCAATGCCGGCATTTGCTCGGGGGCCAAGACGTGGCTGGCGGCACCGGCCTTGATGGCGTTTTGCGGCATGCCGTCGTAGCGGGCGCTGCTCGGCTCTTGCACCAATCCGACACCACCGGCATCGACGATGGCGCGCAGGCCCAGCGAGCCATCGCTGGCGGTGCCCGACAAGATGATGCCGATGGCGCGCGCGCCCTGGTCGGCGGCAAGCGAGCGCAGAAAACCGTCGATCGGCATGCGCTTGCCGCGCGCCGCTTCCGGCAGCGTCAGTTGCAAGACGCCGTTCAGGATCGCCATATCGCGGTTGGGCGGGATGATGTAGACGCAGTTGGCTTGCACCCCCGTGTCGTCCAGCGCTTGCACCACCGGCATGGCGGTACTGCGCTGCAAAATTCCGGTCAGCAAGCTCTCATGGCTAGGGTCCAGGTGCGGCACCAAGACAAAGCCCAGGCCGGTGTCGGCCGGGCAGGCCCTGAAGAAGGCCTCGAACGCTTCCAATCCGCCCGCCGAGGCCCCGATCGCGACGATCGCGCCCGGATTTTTGCCCGCAGCCGCCTGCGGCGGGCTCATTTCTGCCGCGGCCGTCGTCGTGTCAGGTTTGCTGTGGTTTTTACCGCTGTCCATGGGGTGCCGCTGCCCTTGCGATTTCGTAGTATCCACTGCCCGGCCCGGTTGCATTCGACCTGAAAATCAAACGCCTCAGATGGAGAGTCTCACTTTGGCTCAGATTTTTTGTAGCTGACGAAGTCGTAGCGCAAACCTTCCGGGTCAAGGCCCGACTCGCGCGCGACCTGCTTGAACCGTGCCCGGTCCCAAGCGGGGAAAAAACTGTCGGCATCCGGGTAGACCTGCTCAACTTCGGTCAGCTCCAGCCGCTCGGCCAGCGGTAGCGCGAGTGCATAGATCTCGGCCCCGCCGATGACGAAGACGCGCGTTTGTCCCGCACAGGCGGCCAAGGCTTGCTCCAAGCTGCCGAACGGCTCGGCGCCGTCCAGCTGTACGTCGGGATTGCGCGTCAGCACCAGATTGCGCCGGCCCGGCAGCGGCCTGAATTTGGCCGGCAGCGAGTCCCAGGTCTTGCGCCCCATGATGACCGCGTGGCCCAGCGTCAGCGCCTTGAAGCGGGCCAGATCGGCCGGCAAGCGCCAAAGCAATTGATTTGCCCTGCCGATGGCGCCGTCTTTTGCCACGCCGGCGATCAGGCTGATCTTGGGTAAGCTCATACCGCCACCGCGCCCTTGATGGCGGGATGTGGGTCGTAGCCCGTCAGCTCAAAGTCATCGAACTCGTAGTCGAAGATCGACGCGGGCCGGCGCTTGATGGTCATGCTCGGGTAAGCGCGTGGCTCGCGGGCGAGTTGCATGCGCACCTGCTCGAAATGGTTGCTGTAAATGTGGCAGTCGCCGCCGGTCCAGATGAAGTCGCCCAGCGCCAGGTCGCATTGCTGGGCCAGCATCTGGGTCAGCAGCGCGTAGCTGGCGATATTGAAGGGCACGCCCAAAAAGATGTCGGCACTGCGCTGGTAGAGCTGGCAGGACAGTTTGCCAGGCTCTCCAGCCACCTGTGATGGCGCCACATAGAACTGGAAAAACGCATGGCAGGGCATCAGCGCCATCTGCTCCAGATCGGCCACATTCCAGGCGCTGACAATGATGCGGCGCGAATCGGGGTTGGTCTTGAGTTGTTTGACGACCTCGGCGATCTGGTCGATATGGCCGCCGCCCGCTTTGGGCCAACTGCGCCATTGCACGCCGTAGACGGGGCCGAGATCGCCGTCCGCACGCGCCCATTCGTTCCAAATCGTGCAGCCGCGCTCCTGCAGCCATTTGACATTGGAGTCGCCGCGCAAAAACCACAGCAACTCCAAAACAATGGATTTGAGGTGCACCTTCTTGGTCGTCACCAGCGGAAAGCCCTGGTTCAGATCAAAACGCAGCTGCTGGCCGAACACGCTGCGCGTGCCGGTGCCGGTGCGGTCGGTCTTGGCCGCACCATGCTCGAAGACATGACGCATGAAGTCCTCGTACTGGCTGCGGACCGGGCGCTCTGCTGTGCCGGTGAAGGTGCTTGGGAGGGGGCTGTTCATGGGGCGGATTCTAAATGGATGCGGTATTCTGTTGGCCACACTCACAGCCAGCGCAGGTGTCATCATCAAAGCCTTACTTCTACTCCTGAGCCTAACCGCGGTGTTCATGGCACCGGCGCATGCCAATAGCAATCTGCGGGCGATGAACAGCTCGGCTTTTTCGCGTTTCAGCGCGGCCGATCAAGCGCTGATGCGGGTGCAAGTTGACCAGGCCATCGCTGCCGAAACAGAGGGGCAGAGCTTCGAGTGGAAGAACGACAAGAGCCGCGCCTCCGGCGTCGTCACGGCGCTGGCCCGCAACCAGTTCAAAGGCCTGGAATGCCGCAATCTGCGCATCCAAAACAGCTGGGGCAACCAGCGCGACGACGGCGTGTTCCGCTTTTGCCAACAGCCGGGCGGGCAGTGGGGTTTGACCGGGCCGGTGCAGGACTGAGTTTGCTTCAGCCCTGCGGCGTCCAGCCCCCGCCCAGCGCCCGGTACAGCCCGATCACCGCCGCATAGGCGCCGCTGGTCAGCTGCGTCAGCTGCAGTTCGGCGTCGAAGAGCTGGCGCTGTGAGTCCAGCACCTCGAAGTAACTCGATATGCCGTTGACATAGCGCAGGTCCACCAGGCGCAGCCGCTCTTGGCTGGCTTTGACAATGGCCTGCATGGCAGCCTGCTGCTCGCGCAAGCGCTGAAAGCTCACCAAGGCATCTTCAACCTCGCGCAAGGCCGCTTGGGTGGTGCGCGCGTAGTCCTCGGTCGCAATGCGCTGCTGGGCCTGCGCCGCCTCCAAATTGCTGCTCAGCCGCCCGCCAGTGAACAGCGGCAGCGTGATCGCGGGCGAGAGGGTGTAGGCCTGCCGGTCACTGTCGATCAACTGACTCAGTTGCGGGCTGATGAAGCCCAAAAATCCGGTCAGCGAGATGCTGGGCAAAAAGGCCTTGCGGGCGGCTTCGACACTGGACTGCGTGGCCGCCAAGCTCAGCTCGGCCGCGCGTATGTCGGGGCGGCGCGTCAGCAAATCGGACGGAATACCGGCCGGCAGCGCTGGCGGCAATGCATAGCGATCCAGCGGCTTGCTGACCCGCAAAGGGCCGGGGTTACGCCCGGCGAGTTGCGACAAGGCGTTTTCCTGCAGGCCACGCTTTTGTTGCAGCTGGGCATAGGCGGCCTGCGCTTGCGCGAGCGAGGTTTCGGCCTGTGTCACGTCGACCTTGGAGACGATGCCGGCGTTGAAGCGCAAAGTGACAATGCGCAGCGACTCGACGCGCGAGACCCGGGTGCGCTCGGCGATCAGCAGTGACTGGTCGTACTCCAGCAGGCTCAGCCAGCCCGACGCGACCTGCGACACCAGCCCGACCTCGACAAAATGCCGCAGCGCTTCGCTGGCCCGCACATTACTCAAGGCCGCGTCCGACAGCGAGGCAATGCGACCCCATAAATCGATTTCCCAAGCCGGCATGGCCAAGCCCAGGCGATAGCTGCTGGAGGTCAAGTTCTCGGTCGCACTCAGGCCGCTGGGCGCTTGGCTGCGGGTGGCGCTGGCGTCGGCGCCCAGGTTGGGCAAGCCTGCGGCCCGTTGCAGGCCGTACTGGGCGCGCGCTAACTCGACGCGCTGGGCGGCGATGCGGATGTCGCGGTTATTGCTCAGCGCCTCCTTGATCAAGGCCTCCAGCTCGGCGTCTTGAAACAGCGCGCCAAACGGCCGCTCGGCCAAGCTGGTGGATGAGGTCGAGGGGGCGTTCCAGCCGGCGGGCATCTGCACCGGCTTGGGCGCGGCGCCGGTCGAGTCAGTGGTGGTGGTGGTGGGCGCGGCACAGGCGCCGCACAACAAGGCGGTGGCCAAAGCAAGGCCGTTTGAGCGGGCGCGCATCATGGCTGCACCTTCGCGCTGATTTCAGGTTTGGGCTTGACCAAGCTCATCATCGCCACATAAAACAGCGGCGTGAAAAATACGCCGACCAGCGTGGCCGCCAACATGCCGCCCAAGATGCCGGTGCCGACCGAATGCTGCGTCGCCGCGCCCGCGCCCGAGGCCTTGACCAAGGGCAGCACGCCCAGGATAAAGGCCAGCGATGTCATCACGATCGGGCGCAGGCGTTGGCGGCCGGCCTCGACGGCCGCGTCCATCACCGACATGCCGGCTTCATATTGCTGCTTGGCAAACTCGACGATCAAAATGCCGTTCTTGCCCGCCAGACCGACCAGCGTGATCAAGCTGACCTGAAAGAACACATCATTGGGCGAGCCGCGCAGCAGCAGGGCCAGCAAGGCACCCAGGATCGCAATCGGCACGATCAGGAACACGGCCACCGGCAAGGTCCAACTCTCATACAGTGCGGCCAAGAACAGGAACACAAAAACCAGCGAGAGCGCGAAGATGCCGGCCGCTTGCGAGCCGCCCAGGCGCTCTTGCAAGGACTGGCCCGACCATTCAAACGAAACACCATCAGGCAAATGCGCCGCAGCCAGTGCTTCCATCGCGTCCAGCGCCTCGCCGGAGCTGCGCCCAGGTGCGGGTGCACCGTTGATTTGAATCGAGGGGTAGCCGTTGTAACGCGTTAGCGCGATGGGAGCCGAGCGCCACTCGGTGCGCATCAGTGCGCTCAGCGGCACCAGTTCGCCCGAGGCATTGCGCAGCTGAAAGCGCTCCAGCGCGGCCGGGTCCGACCGGAACGACTGCTCGGCCTGCATCTTGACCTTGAGATTGGTGCCGAAGGCGGTGAACTGATTGATGAAGCTCGACCCCATCAAGGTGCCCACCGTCGCATACAGGTCGGGCACCGACACGCCCAGCGACTTGGCCTTGTTGCGGTCCACGTCGAGGAACAGCGTCTGCACATCGGGGGCCGCCACGCTGCGGGTGCCGACCAGGCGCTCGTCCTTGCTGGCGGCAGCCACCAGGGCCTGCGTGGCGGCGTTCAAGCTGTCGCGGTTGCCGTCCAGCGAGACCAGGCGCATGTCAAAGCCCGCCACATTGCCCATGCCCGAGATCGGCGGCTCGTTGAGCGCGAACACGCGCGCCTCGGTGATGCTGGAGAACTTCATGTTCAGGCGTTTGATCAGGCCCGTGACATGGGTCTCGGGCGTGTTGCGCTCAGCCCAGGGCTTGAGGGTGGCGAAGATGAAAGCCTGGTTGGCGTAGCGGTAGAAGATCGAGAAGCCAAGAATCGCAGTGGCATCCTGCACCGACTCTTCCGCCGCCAGAATCTTCTCGGCCTTGATCAAGGCCTCACGGGTGCGCTCGGGCGAGGCGCCTGCGGGCAAGTCCACCGCCACAAAGATCGAGCCCTTGTCTTCCTCGGGCACAAAGCCACCCGGAATCGCGCCGAACAGGAACAACACGCCGGCCAGCATGCCGCCGTACAGGCCCCAGGCCAGCAGCTTGCGGGCCAGCAACAGCTTGACGCCTTTGATATAGCCGCCGGTGACGCGCTCAAAAAAGCGGTCAAACACCTGGATCGGCTTGAGCTTGGTCATGCCGGGCTTGAGGATCAAGGCGCACAAGGCCGGCGTCAGCGTCAGCGCCGTGATGGCCGACAGCAGCGTCGCGAAGGTGATGGTGATGGCAAACTGCTTGTAGAGCGTGCCGGTGACGCCGCCCAGAAAGGCGATCGGCACAAACACCGCGCAGATCACCGCCGTCACGCCGACGATGGCGCCGCCAATGCCTTGCATCGCTTTGATGGCGGCACTGGTCGCATCCAGATGCTCGTCATGCATGATTTTTTCGACCGCCTCGACCACGACGATGGCGTCGTCGACGACGATGCCGATCGCCAGCACCAGGCCAAACAGCGTCAGCATATTGATCGAGAAGCCGGCCAGCAGCAGGCCGGCCATGGTGCCGATGATGGAGACCGGAATCGCCAGCAGCGGGATGATGGTGGCGCGCATGCTGCCCAGGAACAGGTAAACCACCACCAAGACCAGGATGAAGGCCTCGATAAAGGTGTGCACCACCAGCTCTACCGAGGCGGTGACGAACTTGGTGGTGTCGTAGCTGACCGACCATTTGATTTCGGGCGGGAAGGACGCCGTCAGCTGATCCATCTTGACCCTCAAGGCCTTGGACAGCTCCAGCGCATTGCCGCCCGGGCTCAGATACACGCCGATGGCGACCGCCGGTTTGCCGTTCAGGCGCGACTCGAACTGGTAGTCATCGGCGCCCAGCTCGACCCGTGCGATATCGCGCACCCGCACCACCGAGCCATCGGCCTGGGCGCGGATGACGATGTTCTTGAACTGCTCCACATCGGTCAAACCGCCGGCCGTTTGCACCGGGAAGGTCAGGCTCTGGCCGCTGTCGGCGGGCGACTGGCCAATCTCGCCGACGGCGAAGTTCTGGTTTTGCTCGCGCACCGCATTGCCCACATCGGCGGCGGTCAAGCGGTATTTGGAGAGCCGGTCCGGGTCCAGCCACAAGCGCATCGCGTAGGGGGCGGCAAACAGCGTCACATCGCCGGCACCGGGCAAGCGCTTCAACTCATTGATGACCTGGCTGTTGGCCAGATTGGCAATGTAGTTGCGGTCAAAGCGCGGGTCATCCGACTGCATCACGATCACTTGCAGGATCTGCGGATTGGTCTTGTCCACGCGCAGGCCATTGCGCAGCACTTCTTGCGGCAGCAGTGACTCGACCCGTTTGGCGCGGTTATTGACCTCCACCGCCGCCAAGTCCAGATCGGTGCCGGGCTGGAAGAAGATCTGCAACTGCATCGAGCCGCTGGCCGAGCTGGTGCTCTGCATATAGAGCAGGCCGCTGATGCCGTTCATCTCGCGCTCCAGCGGTGCGGCGACGGTGGTTTCCAGCGTCTCGGGGCTGGCGCCGGGGTAGACGGCCGAAATCTGCACCTGCGGAGGTGCGACGTTAGGGTATTGCTCCACCGCGAGCTGGGTGCTGGCCAGAATGCCGATCAGCATGAAGAGCAGGGCGATGACGGTCGCCATGACCGGACGCTTCACTAAAAATCCCATGACCAGGCCTCCGGTTTCGCGCGTGGCGGCTGATTAAGTTCCAGTAGCTGCTCCTGCTGTGGCCGCTGAAGCCGCTACTGCAGGCAGCCACGGCGTGGGTTTGACCACCGCCCCTTGCTGCAGCCGCTGCAAGCCTTCGACCACGACCAGTTCGCCCGCACCCAGGCCCTTCTCGATGATCCAGTCGTTGTTCAGCCATTCACCGACGACGAGGTCGCGGCGCAAGGCCTTGTTGTCGGCCCCGACCACCCAGGCCACATGGCCGGTGGGTGTTTTGGTGACGGCCTTTTGCGGAATCAAAATCGTGTTGGGGCGCTCGCCCGAGGTGTAAACCACCCGCACATACATGCCGGGCAAGAGCTTTTGATTCGGGTTGGGCATGACGACCCGCAGCGTGATGGTGCCGGTGCTGGGGTTGACCTGAGACTCCGAGAAATCAAGCTTGCCGCTGCGCTCGAACTCGCTGCCGTCGGGCAGGAAGATGCGCGCTTGCGCGCTGCCGGTGCCTGCCCCCGCCTTGACGCGGCCGCTGCTGAGCTCGCGGCGCAGGATCAAGGCATCGCGGTCGGCGACGTTGAAAT
>NZ_JANNMI010000240.1:0-13611 GCF_031397715.1 Roseateles sp. | reverse complement strand
GATCGATGATCCGTCGCGACGGCGCTGCCGGCCAGAGGGGTTGACCGTAGTTGTGGTTTCCAGCGCAATGAATGCTTGTCGAGTAGGCATAACCTACGGGAATGCGCGCCCTGGGATCGCGCCCTATGACTTGCAGTTGCTGCCGACCGCCAAGTAGTGATGAGCGGGTGTGGCGGCAACGGCCGATGAGGGCGCTACAGTGCCCTCGGTCTACCCACTTCAAGCCCGCCGCCATGCACCCGATCACCGAACTCAAAATCCGCGCCACGCCGGCGCGGCCCGCGCACGCCGGCTGGCTTTGCCAGCGCCCGTACGGTGAGAACTGAGACATGGGCCTGAAATATTTGTGGGTCGCAGCGATCTGGGGTTTGACTGGCTGCGCAGGCTTGCGCACCAGCCCTGTACTGCCGGTCGAAGTGACGCAGACCATCGCCAAGGCGGAGCTGACGCAGGCGACCTTTGGGCTCGTGGCCTACCCGCTACACGACCGGTCGCGCGCCTTGCGGGTCAATGCCGAGCTGGCCATGCAGCCGGCGTCCAGCATGAAGCTGGTGACCACGGTGGTGGCGCTGGACAAGCTCGGCCCGAATGCGCGTGGCCGCACCGATTTGCTGGCCGCCGCGCCCTTGCTGGGTGATGTCTTGCAGGGCCCGATCTATTTGCGCGGTGGCGGCGATACCGACCTCGACTGGGGCGCTCTGCAGATGCTCTTGCGGGAGCTGCGTGAGCAAGGCGTGCGCGAGATTCAAGGCGGCCTGGTGGTGGACCGCAGCCTGTTCCGCCCGGCGCGGCTGGACCTAGGCGCGCCCGCGTTTGATGAGGCACCTGAGTTTGCCTACAACGTCATCCCCGATGCGCTGAACCTGAACGGCAATCTGCTGAGTTACCGCTTCACTGCGGATGCTCAAACCATCAAGGCGCGGGTCTTCCCGGCCTGGCCCGGCATCGCCTTGGACGTCGGCGCGTTGACGCTCAGCGACAAAGCTTGCAAGGACTGGGACGAGGACTGGCTGGCGCCGCAGGTGCTGGATAACGATCAAGTTCGGCGGATCGCCTTGGCCGGCGCTTTCCCACGCGCTTGCGTTCTAAGTGCCGAGCTGAATCTGCTTGATCGCCAATGGCTGACGGCGCAGGCCGTGCGCCAAATTTGGCAGGAGTTGGGCGGTGCTTTCGGTGCCGGCACCGACCAAGAGGGGGCCACGCCGGCCGGTGCACGCGTCTTGGCCAGCCATCACGGGCGGCCATTGGCCGAGGTGGTGCGCGGCATGATGAAGCGCTCGGACAACGCGCTGACCCGGCTGACCTATTTGCGCCTGGGTGCGGCCAGCGCCGCTGCCGACGAGGACACCCGGCCGGCGGCGCAGCGTGCGGTCCAAGAATGGTTTGTCAGCAAGGGGCTGGACAGCGCCGGCCTGGTGCTGGACAACGGCTCGGGCCTGTCGCGCAGCGAGCGTATCAAGCCGGCGCAGCTGGCGGCCTTGCTGGAGGTGGCCTGGAGCGGCCGCCATGCGCCGGAGCTGTTGACGAGTTTGCCGCTGGCCGGCGTTGACGGCACGCTCAGCCGGCGCTTCAAGGGCTCGGCCGCCGAAGGGCGCGCGCGCATGAAGACCGGTACGCTCAATGACGCCGTTGCTCTGGCAGGTTATGTGTACGACGCACAACAGCGCCCGTGGGTGGTGGTGGTGATGCTGAACGGCCCCGGCAGTGGCGCCAAGGGCCGGCCGGTGCTGGATGCCCTGGTGGACTGGGTGGCCCGACAGGCTGACTAAAGGACGGCCGGCTGCAACAGCTGCAACGTGCCGGCCGTCGCGTCCATCTCGACCGGCGCGCCCACGGCCAGCGTGTGTTTGCGCTTGATGTGGCCGATCATTGCGCCGCGAAACACCGGCACGTTCAGCGGCAAAAAGTAGTCATCGAAGACCTCGTCCAGCGTCAGCGTGCCGAAACCGTCACCGGGCTCGCATTTGCTGAACTTGCCGATCACCACGCCGGCCAAGGCGTCGAAGGCGCCGCTCAGGCGCAGCGTCGACAACATCCGGTCGACCCGGTAGATGTATTCGTTGACATCCTCCAGGAACAAAATGGCGCCGCGAAAATCCGGCATATAGGCCGAGCCGGCCAGCGAGGCCAGCACCGCCAAATTGCCGCCCAACAGGGCCCCGCGCGCACGGCCCGGGCGCAAGGTGATGATGCGATCCTGCGTTTGCACCAGGTTATCGCCAGGCTCGACGGGATTGCGCAGCAGCGGTGTCAGCCCCTCCATCACCGTGGCGCGAAAGCTTTGCAGGCTGAACTCGTTCCACTCCGAGGCCGCCATCGGGCAATGAAAAGTGACCAGGCCGGTGCGTGCGTGGATGGCGTTGATGAGCGACGTCAGGTCGCTAAAACCCCCAAAGAATTTGGGCTTCGCCGCGATCAAGGCGTAGTCCAGCTTGTCAACAATGCGGTTGCAGCCGGAGCCGCCGGTCATGGCCATGATGCCGGCGACCGAGTCGTCGGCGAACATCGCGTTGACATCGGCTGCGCGCTGCGCATCTGTGCCGCCGAACTGGCCGTAGCGGGCGCGCAGGTGCTGACCGTGTTTGACCTTGAAGCCGAGTGCTTGCAGCGCCTCGGTGGCGATCTCGAACGGCTCCCGCTCGTAAGTCGCGTTAGCGGGGCTGATCAGGCCGATGGTGTCGCCGGGGCTCAAGCGTTTGGCGCGCAGCAGCGGCTTGGGGTTGGCCAGCGCAGCGACGCTGAGCGAGCCGGCCCCAGCGGCCAGCACCTGGGTAAATTGGCGTCGATCCAGGCGCATAGTTTTTCTCTTTTTCATAAAACGCGCGGCAGATCACGGCGCACGGCGACCCGGTCGCCGAAATCAAAGTGCCACCACTCGGTGCTGAGCATCTGAAAGCCGGCTTGCCGCATCGCCGCCCGCAGCCAACCGCGCTCGGCCAGCTGCTGCGGCTTGAGCAAACCCAGCGCCAAGTGTTCGGCCTCATGGTCGGGGTGCGACAGCAAGCTCATCTCGTCAAAGCCCGAGCCCATATCGACCTCGCGTCCTTGCGGGTCCAGCAGCGTGAGGTCGAGGGCCATGCCAAACGAGTGAATCGAGCCGCGCTCAGGGTCAGCCAAGTATTGCCGCAGCGGTGTGCCCTGCAGCTCGGCCCACAGCACTTCTTGCACGCGTTGCGGGCGCAGCGCGTCCAGCACCAGCAAACGGTAGCCGGGGCGTTGAGCGCTCAACCAAGCGGCCGCCAGCAGCAGCGCCGCGGCCGCTTCGCGGCGCAGCCACGCGCAGTCGAGGCCGCCGTAGATGGCGCGCTGAACAAAGTTGTCGGGCGTCGCGTAGCGCAACTCGATGCTGACGGCGCTGAGGCTGAGCAGCGAGCAAAAGTCGGGGTGGCCGGGGATGTCTTCGCAGGCGATCATGGCGGAGCCAAGCCTTCCAGATTTTTGCGCGCCGCTTCGCCCAGGTACTTGACCAGCCGTCGCGCGGTCTGAGCTAACGGCGCGTTAGCGGCGGTCAGCAAATACAGCTGCACCGGCACGGCGGGCTTGAGCGGCCGCAGGCAAACGCGGCTGCGGTCGGCGGAAGCGGCGGTGAAGGGGTCGACCAAGGTCATGCCGACGCCGGCCTCGACCAAGGCACGTGCCAGCTGATAGGTCTGCACGGTGATGCGGCTTTGCAAGGGGGTGTCCAGCGCCTCCGCTGCGTTGAGCACGATGGCCGCCAGTGGGTCGTCACCGGCCAGGCCCACCAAGGGCGTACGGATCTGATCCAGCGACAGCGGCCCGGTCTCGCTCGCCTCGGGGCTGCCCAGCGGGCACAGCGCCGTCATCACCCCACTGGCCAACACCTCGGTCTTGATGCCGGGGTGGCGCGGGTCCTGCAGCGACAGCGCCAAGTCGGCCTCGCCCAGCAGCAGCGCCGAGATGATCTCGCGCGTGTGGTTGGTGGCCAGCGAGCAGTGGCTGAGCGGGTAGGCCTTGCACCACTGCGTCATCGCCATCGGGATCACCGCCGCGGCCAAGGTCGGCGTCGCCACCAGGCGCACCATTTCGGTCTCGCCGCCGCGTAGATTGGCGGCCAATCGGCGGATGCCGACCAGGTCGCGGTTGAGCTTGTCGACCTCGATGAAGAGCCGGTGCGCCTCCGGCGTCGGGTAGAGCTTGCCGCGCACCCGGTCAAACAAATTCATCCGCAGCTGCAGCTCGCAATGCTGCAAGACCTTGGTGACGGCCGGCTGCGAGATATGCAGCAACTGCGCCGCTCCACTGATGGTGCCGGCCTGCATGATGGCGTGAAAAACCTCGATATGCCGAAGTCTCATGTCAGCCCCTCGTCCGGTGATTACACCGACCGGCCCCCCGAGGGGGCGTGGGCCGGCTTGGGGCGGCCCGGCGCTCGGCCCTGCGTTTTTTGTTCATTTTCTGTAGACGTTCTCGAAATCGACACTGCCGTTGGGCGCCATGATGAAGCCCTGCACATCGCTGCGCATCGGGATGTAGACGGTCGAATGCGCCATCGTGATCCAGGGCCGCTCGCGTTTGAAAATCACTTGGGCTTGTTCGTAAAGGGCGGCGCGCGCCTGCGGGTCGGGGGTGGCGCGGGCGGCGTCGATCAGCCGCTCAAACTCAGGGTTACAGAACTTGATGCCGGTCGTGTTGGCGGCGCAGCTCAAATTGGGCGTCAGGAATTCATCCGCGTCGCCGGTCTCGCCGGACCAGCCGCTCATGTAAACGCTGTGCTCGCCGTTGTTGGCGCGCTTCAGGTACTCGCCCCATTCATAGGTCTTGATGTTGGCCTTGACCCCGATCTTGGCCCAGTCTTGTTGAATCAGCTGCGCCATCAGCTGCCCGTTCGGATTGGTCGGGCGGGACACCGGCAGCGCCCACAGGTCCAGCTCCAGGCCGCTGGCAAAGCCGGCCTTGGCCAGTAGGTCGCGGGCGCGCTGCGGGTTGTACTCATTCTTCAAAGCGCTGTTGAAGCCCGCAATGGTGGGCGGAAAAGCGCTCACCGCCTGCAGCGCGTCGCCGCGCGGGAACAGCGCCTTGAAAATGGCCTGGCGGTCAACGGCGATGTCGAGCGCCTCGCGTACCGCGCGCAGGTCGGTCGGCGCCTTGCGCAGGTTGAAAGCCAGGTAAGAGATGTTCAGCGCCTGCGTCTTCAACACCGTGATGTCGCGGCGCCCGTCCATCGCGGCGAGGTCCACATCGCGCACGGCGGAGGCGATATGGCATTCACCGGCCAACAGCTTTTGCACCCGCACATTGGGTTCGCGGCTGATGCTGAAGATCAGCTTCTCGGTTCGCTGTCTGGGGGTCCAGCTGTCCGGGTTGGCCTGCATGCGCAGCACATCGTCCTTGGCGTAAGACTTGAAGCGGTAGGGCCCGGTGCCGATGGGGCGGTTGTTGATCTGGCTGGCGCGGCCCTCTTTGAGCAGCTGCGCGCCATATTCGGCCGAATGGATGCCGGCCCAGGCCATCGCGAAGTTGGCCGCAAAAGTGACGTTCGGAGCCTTCAGGCGAAAGCGCACTTGGTGATCATCGATGCGGTCAATACCGTCCAGCAGCTTGGCCAGGCCAAGGTTTTGCGGGTAGATGAAGTTGGCGGGGAAGGCCTTGTTGAAAGGATGTGCTGGGTCGATGAAGCGGCCAAAGGTGAACAGCACGTCGTCGGCATTGAACTCGCGTGTCGGCGTGAAGTAGGGCGTTTGATGAAACTTCACGCCAGGCCTCAGCTTGAAGGTGAAGCTCTTGGCATCGGGCGAGATGCTCCACTCACTGGCCAAATGAGGCTGCAAATCGGTGCCGCCGCGTTTGAACTGCAACAAGCCCTGGAACATCTGGCCGGTGGCGGTGTTGGTGCTGGCGCTGTCCCACAGACCGGGATCAAACCCCTCGGGGCTGGCATCCGCGCAATAAACCAGGGGTTTGGCCTTGGGCGTTTGTGCTTGGCTGTTCGCGCTTGCAAGCACCATGCTGAGCAGGGCAAGCGAAAGGGCGTGATGCGAACGTGTCATGGATCAGTGGCGGGGGTTGAATGACGGGCATTGTTGGTGTGACCAACCCATCATCGCAACTGAAATGAGGCGGGGCGGTCATAAGTTTTTATTATGGGGTCGGCCTTGGCTGTTCAATCACCTTCGGTTATGACTGCCGAGGCTGTCGTGATTGGTGTTTGGCAGCCAAGCGCATTAGAGTGCGGGCAAGTAAAAGAGGGAGATTCCATGCTCAGGACCGAGACACCCAGCAGCGCGCACGCCGCGCTGGACCAGTACAGCTTGCCGGAGCTGGTTTCCAGCTTCGTTGAAGACCAGCTTGATGCCGTCAAGGCGGTGCGTTTGGCCGTGCCACAGCTGACCCGCGCGGTGGCCGCAGCGCTGCCGCGCATCCAGGCGGGCGGGCGCCTGATCTATGTCGGTGCGGGCACGTCGGGGCGGCTGGGTGTGCTGGACAGTGTTGAGCTGCACCCGACATTTTCATGGCCGCGCGAGCGCGCTGTGGCCTTGCTGGCCGGTGGCCCGTCGGCGATGTTTGTGGCGGTTGAGGGCGCCGAGGATGACGAGGCACAAGGCGGCCTGGATTTGTTGTCGCTGCAGCCTGGGCCGCTGGATGTGGTGCTGTTGCTGGCGGCTTCGGGCGCCACGCCCTATGTGCTGGGTGCGCTGCGTGAGGCCCGCCGGGCGGGTGCGCTGAGCTTGGGTTTTGCCAATAACCCGAATGCGCCGGTGGCCGAGCTGGCCGAAATCGGCATCACGCTGGACACCGGCCCCGAGGTGATCTCGGGCAGCACCCGGCTGAAGGCGGGCAGTGCCCAAAAGATGGCGCTGAATACCTTCTCAAGCGCCTTGATGGTGAAGCTGAACAAGGTCTATGGCAATTTGATGGTCGACGTGAAGGCCAGCAATGCCAAGCTGGTACGCCGCGCCATTGCGCTGACGATGCAAGCGGGCGAGTGCGATGAGCCCAGCGCCCGGTCCATGCTGGAGCGCTGCGAGAACCACGTCAAGCTGGCCGTCGTCGCTCTGCGGCTGCAGCTCACACCTGCGCAAGCACGCGCTGCCTTGGCGTTAGCAGACGGCAGTGTGCGCGCAGCCTTGCAAGCTCAGGCGGACGCTACCCCGTGAGGGACGGGGCAGGCGCCGCAGCCGCAGCGGCAAGCACGAGCACAAGCACAAGCACAAGCTCACCCTGGGCCTGGATCCCGACGCTCTACTTCGGCCAAGGCATCCCCTATGTGGTGGTGATGACGCTGTCGGTCATCATGTACAAGAACCTCGGCTTCTCGAACACCGAGATCGCGCTCTACACCAGCTGGCTCTACCTGCCCTGGGTGATCAAGCCGCTGTGGTCGCCGTTGATTGAGTTGCTGGGCGCCAAGCGGCGCTGGATCTGGGCGCTGCAATTTGTCATCGGCGCGGCTCTGGCCCTGGTGGCCTTGACGCTGCCGGGTTCGCGTGCCTTCCAGATGAGCCTGGCGGTGTTTTGGTTGATGGCCTTTGCCTCGGCCACGCATGACATCGCCGCCGATGGCTTTTACATGTTGGCCTTGCCGCAAGGCACCCAAGCCGCCTTTGTGGGTGTGCGCTCAACCTTTTACAGGCTCGCCAATATTGGCGGCCAGGGTGGGCTGGTCTATTTGGCCGGTGAGCTGTTCGAGCGCAGCGGCAGCATGGTCAGCGCCTGGAGCACCGTGTTGGCCTTGCTCGGCGGGCTGTTCGGCCTGCTGGGTCTTTACCACTTGTGGGCCTTGCCACGGCCCGCCGCCGACCAAGACTCAAGTGCGGGCCAAGGCGACTTGCTGCGCGATTTTTTCGCCGTCTTCGCGGCTTTTTTTCGCAAGCCCGGCATCGGCGTCATCATCGCTTTCTTGCTGCTCTACCGCTTCCCTGAAGCGCAGTTGCTCAAGCTCGCCACGCCTTTTTTGCTGGACAGCGCGGTGGCGGGTGGGCTGGCTTTGTCGAACAAACAAGTCGGCATTGCTTACGGCACGGTCGGCCTGACGGCGCTGACGCTGGGCGGCTTGTTGGGCGGCTGGGTGATCTCGCGCGTTGGTCTGAAGCGGGCGCTGTGGCCGCTGGTGCTCTTGATGCATGTGCCTAACGCGGCCTTCTTGGTGTTGGCGCTGTACTTGCCCAGCAACCTGGCGCTGATCAGTGTGGCCTTGGGGGTTGAGCAGTTCGGTTATGGGCTGGGCTTTACGGCCTATTTGATGGTGATGATTTTGGTCGCCGACGGTCCGCACAAGACCGCGCACTACTCGATCTGCACCGGCTTCATGGCGCTGGGCATGATGCTGCCCGGCATGTGGAGCGGCTGGTTGCAGCAAGCATTGGGTTATGTGGGCTTCTTCATTTGGGTGCTGGTGGCAACCATCCCCTCGTTTGCGATCACCGCGATGCTGAAAATCCCGGCTGATTTCGGCAAACAGGTGGACGCAGCTTGAAGCAGCGGCTGCTGTCGCTGGATGCCTTTCGTGGCTTCACCATCGCCGCCATGTTGCTGGTCAACAACCCCGGTGATTGGGGCCATCTCTACGGCCCCTTGGCCCATGCGCCGTGGCATGGCTGGACCTTCACCGACTGGATTTTTCCGTTCTTCGTCTTCATCAGCGGCATCTCGATGACGATCAGCTTGGGCGCGCGCGCCCAGGCCGGCGATGCAAAGTTGCAATTGCTGCGCCAGACCGCCCGCCGCGCCCTGACCATCATTGCCATCGGCCTGCTGTTGAATCTGATCCCCGGCTTCAACTTCAGCGAGTTGCGCATCCCCGGTGTGCTGCAGCGACTGGGCCTATGCGCCTTGCTGGCGGCGCCGATCGTGCTGTGGTTCAGTTGGCGTGGCCAGTTAGCCTGGGCCTTGGGCCTGTTGGTGGCTTACAGCCTGATTCAATGCCTGGTGCCGGTGCCCGACGTCCATGGGGTCTGGCATCTGGCCTCGTTCCAGCCGGGTGAAGATGTTGGCGCTTGGCTTGACCGCGCGCTGATGGACGGCCATCTGTGGCGCAACAGCAAGACCTGGGACCCCGAAGGCCTGCTGTCCACGCTGCCGGCGGTGGCGAGTCTGTTGTTCGGTGCGGTGGTCGGGCGCGGTTTGCTCGCGCGCCGGGATGCTATGGAAAAGACGGTTTGGTTGATGCTGGCGGGCTTGGCCTGTTTGTGGGTCGGGCAGTTGTTGGACGCTTGGCTGATGCCGATCAACAAGAGTTTGTGGACGCCGTCCTATGCCGTTGCGATGACGGGTTGGGCGCTGCTGCTGTTGGCGGTCTTTTACTGGCTGCTCGACGCGATGCCCTTGCCAAGATGGCGGGCCCGTTTGGCTATCGCCGCACGGCCGTTGTTGATGTTGGGCATGAATGCGCTGTTCATCTTTGCGCTGTCCGGGCTGATCGCCAAGCTGATGGCGACGCTCAAAATCGGGGCCGCCGGCTTGAGCTTGAAGGGGTGGGCCTATGCCCCGATCCAGGCGCTCGAATGGCGTCCGGTGAATGCGTCGCTCTTGTATGCGCTGTGCTTTACGGCGGCCTTGTGGGTGATTGCCTGGCTGCTCTGGCGCCGCCGCATCTTTATAAAGGTCTGAACACGATGTTGACTCGCCGCACCACCCTGGCCGGTTTGACGGTCGCGCCCTTGTCGGCTTGTGTCGGCTTGCTTCCTGCGCAGATGCCGCCGCCACCGCGCCTGGTGGCGGCGCCCGAGTTGGCGCAATTGCCTGGGCCTGCGCCGCGCGAGTTCCGCGCCGCCTGGGTGGCGACGGTGGCCAATATCGACTGGCCCAGCCAACCCGGCCTGAGCGCGGCGCAGCAACAGGCCGAGATGCGCGTCATTCTGGACCGCGCCGTAGCGCTCAAGCTCAACGCCATCATTTTGCAGGTGCGCACCAGCGCCGACGCCTTCTACCCGTCGGAGCTGGAGCCTTGGAGCGAGTATTTGAGCGGCACGCAAGGGGTGTCGCCGGGCTATGACCCGCTGGCCCTGTGGATAGCTGAGGCGCACCAGCGCGGCCTGGAATTGCACGCTTGGTTCAACCCGTTTCGGGCCCGTCAAAGCAGTGCCAAGTCGGCACTGGCCGCCAACCACCTGGGGCGCGTGCGGCCGGACTGGGTCAAGACCTACGGCGACCAACTCTGGATCGACCCCGGTGAAGCGGGGGCGGCCGAGCACACGCTGGCGGTTTTTGCCGATGTTTTGAAACGTTATGACCTGGACGGCATTCACATCGATGACTACTTCTACCCTTACCCCTTGGCCCTGCCTGCAAATGCAGCCGGCCGGGCCGAGGGCAGCAAGGAAGAGCTGGACTTTCCCGACGCGCCGGCCTGGCAGCGCTACTCGCAAAGCGGCGGCGCCCTGGCGCGCGCGGATTGGCGGCGGCAAAACGTCAATCAGCTGATTGAGCGTCTGTATGCGGCCATCAAGGCCCAAAAGCCCTGGGTGCAATTGGGTGTCAGCCCCTTTGGTCTGGGCAAGCCGGGTCAGCGCCCGAGCGGCATTGTCGGCTTCAGCCAATACGACAAACTTTATGCCGATGTGGAGCTGTGGCTGGCGCGCGGCTGGCTGGACTATTTGGTGCCGCAGCTCTATTGGCCACGGGCGCAAAAGGCCCAGGCCTTCGGCCCCTTGCTGAGCTATTGGCTCGCGCAGAACCCACAGCGCCGACACATCTGGGCCGGCCTTTACAGCAGCCGGGTGTTGGCCGCCGACAACCCCAAGCCGGACAGTTGGCCGGTCGAAGAGATCAGCGGCCAGATCGAACTGCAGCGGGAATTGGCGCCGTCTTCCGGCCATGTGCACTTCAGCATGGTGGCGCTGAGCCAGAACCGGCGCGGCTTGGCCGATCACTTGAGCGCGGCCGTCTACCCAGAGGCGGCGCTGGTGCCGGCGACGCCGTGGGTGGCGGCGGCGCCTGTGGATGCTTTGCCTTCGCCGAGTTTGCAATGGTCGGCGGGCGATACGCAGCAGCCGCAGCTGCAGCAGCTGCTGCAGCTGCGGCTGGACTTCGCCGCCGAGGCCCAGCGCGGTGCGGCCGTGGCGCTGTGGTTGCGCTACGGCGGCGGCTGGCAGTTTCAGCTCGGCTACAGCGGCATCCGCATTCCCGCAGCGGGCCTGACGGCGCTGGTGCTGGCGCCGCTGCAGCGCAACGGCGTTGAGGGCGAGCGGGTGGGCTTTAGAGTCGAGATCGGTAGGTTGAAGTGAGCCTGCGAACTCCAACATTCATCGCTAGGCAACGACCCTGCGCTGCCACCGCACTTGCATTTGTGGCGCACTTGTTGTTGGAGTTCACGGCGTTCACTCCAACCTACCGGGCTCGAATGGCCTGCCATGCGCAAAAGTTATGCCCGCTCACCGCATTGACATTTGCTTGCGCCTGATCACGGCCCTAGGCTGTCGGTCATGAATGAAGTTCTGCCTCCACCAACCCATGCCGAAGCCAAAAACAGCCTCGGCCTGGGCCTGGACGCCGGCGGCACGCAGACCCGCTGGGCGCTGGCCCGTGCGGGTGAGCTGTTGGCCGAAGGCCAGGTGGCCGGCTTGAGCGGCCTGCAGCTTGCCAGCGCGGCCGGGCTCGCCGATTTGCTCTGCAGCTTGGGCAAACTGGCGCAGGCGCTCGCGCCCTACGGTCAGGCCTGCGCCGTGCGTGCCGGCATCACCGGCTTGCCCGACTCCGACCCGCAAGGCATTGCATTGATGAAACAGTTGCTCGCGCAAGCACTGGCGCTTGAGCCCGCGGCCATCCAGTGCACCAGCGACATCCAGCTGGCCTGGCAAGCCGCTTTCAGCAGTCCCGCAGCAGGCTATCTGATCTACGCCGGCACCGGCTCGATAGCGGCCTATGTCGATCAACAGGGCCTGCTGCACCGGGCCGGCGGGCGTGGCCTCTTGCTCGGCGACGAGGGCGGCGGCGGCTGGATAGCGACTCAAGCGCTGGCCGCAGTCTGGCGCATGGAAGACGCCGCACCGGGCAGTGCGATGGCCGAATCAGCGATGGCACGCGGCTTGTTCACGGCCATCGGGGCCAGCGACTGGGCCCGCACCCGTGCCTACGTCTACCAGGGCTCGCGCGGCCAACTAGGCCTGTTGGCCCTGGCCGTGGCGGCAACGGCCGCCCAAGACCCGCGCGCGGCCGACTTGCTGCGCCGCGCCGGGCAGGAGCTTGGCCGCCTCGGCCTGACCCTGCTGCAGCGCTTCGGCCCGCGCCCCATTGTTGTGGCCGGCCGCGTGCTGAGTCTGAGCCCGTTGATCGAGCAGGGCTTGCGTGAGGTTCTGGGCGCAGCGCATGTTCCCAGCATCAAGCTGCAACAATTGCAGCCACACGCCCACGCTGCCCTGACCGCCGCCAGTGCCGACTTCACTCCTTGCTAACTCCCAACACCATGCATTCATCCCTCATGAAGACCCTGCTCGGTGCCACGTTGGCGCTGCTGCTCAGCGCTTGCGCCACCGGCCCTCACATTGACCGCAGCTACACGTCCGAGAACCAGGACAGCCGCGCGCTCTTCCTGGTGCTGCACTACACCGTCATCGACTGGGAAAAGTCGCTGCGCGTGCTGACCACCGGCGGGCAGGTCAGCAGCCACTATCTGGTGCGCGACGAGCCGGCCCGCAGCTATTTGCTGGTGGACGAAAACCGCCGCGCCTGGCATGCCGGCCCGAGCTTCTGGGCCGGTCACACGCACTTGAACGCCTCGTCGATCGGCATCGAAATCGTCAACGCCGGCTATGTGGACGGCCCCAATGGCCGCGTCTACGCGACCTTCCCCGAGGCGCAGGTGAATGAGGTGGTGGCGTTGGTCAAGGACATCGTCGCCCGCCACCAGATCCGGCCCGAGCGCATCATCGGCCACGCCGACATTGCGCCCGGCCGCAAACAGGATCCGGGCCCCAACTTCCCCTGGAAGCGCTTGGCCGATGAGGGCATCATCCCTTGGCCCGATGCGGCGCAGGTGCAGGTCAAGCAGCTGCAATTCGAAGCGCAAATGCCGGATGCCACGTGGTTCCAGGACAAGCTCGCCCGAGTTGGCTACAACTTGCCGCGCAATGGTGAGATGGACGCGATGACCCGCGACGTGCTGTCAACCTTTCAGATGAAGTACCGACCCAGCGATTACGCCGGCCTGCCGGACGCCGAAACCGCCGCGCTGCTGGAGGTGATGCTCAGTCCGGGCGGGCTCTTGCTCAACGCCAGCGGTTCGGCCGCTACGCCCAAGCCCAAGCCCTACACCTCGCGCTGGTAAAAAAGAAAGAAAGAAAAAGCGCCCATGTTCGGCTTCATTCTCAAACGGCTGGGCGGCCTGCTGCCGACCTTGATCGGCATCACGCTGGTGTCATTCGGCTTGATTCGCTTGATTCCGGGCGACCCGATCGAGGTCATGATGGGCGAGCGCCGCCTCGACCCCGAGGCGCATGCCGCCTTGGTCAAGCAGCTCGGCCTGGACCAATCGCTGCCCGCGCAATATTGGCATTACGTCACTCAACTGATGCAGGGCGATCTGGGTCAATCGCTGGTCAGCCGCGAGCCAGTGTCTGCTGAGTTCGCCGCGCTGTTCCCGGCCACGGTGGAGCTGGCGTTGGCCGCGCTGGTGATGGCGGTCGTGTTGGGGCTGCTGCTCGGCGTGCTGGCGGG
>NZ_JANNMI010000216.1:0-3115 GCF_031397715.1 Roseateles sp. | reverse complement strand
ACCGCATGGCCGGCACGCTGCAAATGGCCGGCCATCGGGTAGCCCATGACGCCCAGACCGAGGAAGGCCAGTTTGAGGGGCGGGATGCTCGGTGAATAGGTTTTTGCTGTGTTCATGGCCAACAGTGTTGCACACTTGGTGACCTGCAAATTCGCCCTCGGCAAGCCTGGTCTCGGCCGATTTGTCATTCGAACAAACCCGAGTGAATAACGGGTTATCCCTTTCACCCTCTGGTGGGTATTGCCCCACCCCCCCGACTCTCAGACACTGCCGAGCAACAAACAAGAACAGCAGCGAGGGATGCCGGCATGTTGACGACGCAGAATAAGAAATCATCACCATCATCATCACTGTTCCTCACGGAGGTGATGCAAGCGCGCCAACCACAATGGCTGGGCAGCATACGCATTGGCCGGCCGCCCAGCTTTGTGCGTAATCCGGTCCAAAAGCGCCAGCCGTTCCGGTTTAAACCCGCCACCCTATCCGGTCAAATCGGCCAGTAGCAAAGTCATTAAATACAAGAGCCTTGAGGTGGTGGAGGCCAACCGGAACGGCTGGTGGGTTTCAACCGGATTGGTGTGAGGTATTCGCCGGAATACCCAGCTTTGCTTGGCTGACGGGGATTTCATTGTTATTGGCCGCCGCGCTGATCGCTTTTTCCATCTGGGGCGAGTTGACGAGATAGACCAAGCTGCCGGGCCTGCTGGTGCCGACCGCCGGCATTCTCAATCTGAGCGCGCCGCAGGTGGGTCGCAGCACTCCCTCATTTTGTACGTCGGCCAAAAAGCATGAGCCGGCAAGCCGCTTTTCGATTTCTTCTAGCTACCAGCAAAATCCAAAAAATGCTGCAACAAAAATTATCAACGCCAACTATTCTGATTACCCGGAAAGTCGGAGGCAAATATATTTAAATATTTTCAAAGATCCTCATAAAAGGAATTTCGGCCAGAAAACAACTAAAATTTAACGAATAAAATTACATATTCCTTCACAGTAACTTGAAAAACCGAACCCTCAAGAATTAAGATCATTAACGTTGCCATAGCATTTATATTAACTTTTCTCGCCAACTCAGCAAATGCAAAATTCATGCAGTACTTAGAGCTTAGTGACGGAACCGTGAACAAGCTAGAGCTGCGCACCTCCGACGGAAGCATGAATTGTTTTTTCTTGGCTGGCGCAAAATCAGCGAGGCAAATTAACATCCTATCAAAGTCAATCGACGGCCTAGGGCGCAAATTAAATATATTCCATATAAATTACTACGGGAATGCGGTACCAGTTTCAAGCAGAAATTTCGGATACAAACGGGATATCCGACCCACCCCGACTCTGGCAGCTACAAGAACTTAGTGTTGAATGTTGTAAGTTCTTCAATTACGGGCAATGGGGATAATGATGGGGATGGGGCGCAAATCGCTGCGGGGCGCCGCACCTCTTCCAATTGCGATACGGCGGCGGCTTCACCAGCCTCCAGAAATGCAGGTGGTGGCACTGAGCAGAGCGGAGTAGGTACGGGTTGGCAACAAGGCGGCACCGTTTCTCCAGCGCTAGGTTGTTATGGCAAATGTGGCGGGGGCGGTGGCAAGGTCTGGGTCGGCCCAACTCTGCCACATTAGAAGCCACGGACCAACTGGATCTGAGGGCAACTATTTTCCACTCATTGTGGACGACCTGTCAGAGAGAAACTTAGCGCCCCGGTGCTCTTGAAGAATAGCAAGCTACTAGTTGCTCAGTAGTGCGCATATCGATACTCCAAAACTGCACCGCCTCTGCTTGATGGAAAGACAAATTCTAGAGTATAGAAACACCTTTCGCTTCAATGAGCCGACGATATGAAAGTACGACCACAGGCATCAGCAAAAAACAGCAAATACGCTTTTAAACTGGAGTTAGTCAAGGGAATCATTGATCATTTAACACGAATTAAGGCGATACAAACAAAGCTAGGACGCGAGCGGACTTTCTTACAACCAACAGCTATAGATACTTGCAAAAATGCAGGGTGATCACACTCCACCAGGTTACTTCAACGTGCACCTCAGTTATCCAACAGAGCACCCTCCGTGAATTGAATTCAAACACAGAAAATGTTTTTTAATTGAATTAAGCGGCAAACAAAATGCCAATCAAAAAGTATTTTTTAACTCTAAGTCTAGGCAGGCACCACAATTTTTCGCTTGTTTTCTTAACTGCTGCACTTGTATTTTTTGCCATACCCTGGAGTTGCTACGAATGGTTTTGGCTCAGGGCACCCGATGGTCGCAATATTGCCTGGCTCGTGGCCAGTGCAATTATTGGTGGCTTGATGGTTCTGAGGCTTCAATATTTCAACCCAAAGCGACGTAGCCGCAAGCTGCTTTTGCTTGCTGCAATTCTCGTATTCGCTACACAACTTTTTGGCGCAATTGCCAACAGCACGACAGTTGTTGAGCACAGGCAGAATTTGCCGGACGGTGGCGAAGTTATGGCGCTTGGAATGGGCACGTTTGGCGGCACCTGGACCAATATAGTCACGCGCACCTGCTATGGCGTCGTACTTTGCAGAGAAGTCAATGTAAAACAATACAGCAACCCATCCGTTACTGGATTGAAAGTCAACGATGACGGCAATCTGACTGTCAGTCTTTCAGAGTATGGGCGAAGTGATTACTTGGAAGTACTTGACTTGAAAGCATTGCAAGCCAAGTACAGATGAGAAAGTAGCTCGCTCGCTCTTTTATTCACTAAACAATCGTGAAATGCTCCGTCCCCGCCGACAAATCCTCGGACCGCGCACGCTCGCTATTGAGCTTGATCTGCAAACGCAAATCATTGACCGAGTCGGCATTGCGCAGCGCGTCTTCATACGTGACCTTGCCGCTCTCATAAAGATCAAACAGCGCTTGGTCGAAGGTTTGCATGCCTTGCTCGCGTGAGCGCTTCATGATTTCCTTGATCTCGCCGATCTCACCCTTGAAGATCAGGTCTGAAATCAGCGGCGAGTTGAGCATGATCTCGACCGCCGCCACCCGGCCCTTGCCTTCGCGGCGCGGCAGCAAGCGTTGCGACACCAGCGCGCGCAGGTTCAGTGACAAATCCATCAAGAGCTGAGCGCGGCGCTCCTCGGGGAAGA
>NZ_JANNMI010000206.1:0-16180 GCF_031397715.1 Roseateles sp. | reverse complement strand
AGGGCAGCATCGGCATCTAGCCAGCAGGCTCGAGATGCGAGCCATTCGAGGGTTCGCCAGAGAGAAGCCGTCAAAGGCGGTGAAGGCGGTAAGTGGCCTCCGACCAATGCCGACCCGATACCGACCGACAGGCACCAATCGGCACCACAAAGCAAGAAGCCCGCAACGCTCACACGCTACGGGCCTCTGCCCATGAATGGTGGCTGGAAGCACATTACGCCGGGGGCGCCGATACGCCCGCTATCTCAAAGAACCACACAGATGAAATGAGATCACCGTCGACCTCATAGATGGCTATCACCTCTGTGGGCCCGGTCGGGGAACCCCAACTCTGTTCGTGGTCGATAACCTTGTTGCCCATGACCGAACGTCCCAGCAGGTCCGCGCGGAGACCTTCTGGTCGACGTGCTGGAGGGCAACATCGACGAACTGCAGCGGCTGTCGAGGCTGGTCGCCGACATGCTGTTCCTGGCGCAGGCCGATCACGCCCCCGACGCCCTGCAGCTCGAACGCATCGACCTCGCGCACGAGGCCAGAAGAGTTGCCGACTTCGCCGGGTTGCTCGCCGATGAACGCAACGTGGTCATCTCGATCGACGGCGAGGCGCCAGTGGTCGCGGACCGCGGCCTGGTGCAGCGCGCGATCACCAACCTGCTATCGAACGCGGTGCGCCACTGCCACGCGGGCACGACGCTGCAGGTTCATGCACGGCTCGAGGGCGGCATAGCCTGGCTCGATGTCGTGAACCATGGCGAGGCGATCGCGTCCGAGCATCTGCCGCGGCTGTTCGACCGCTTCTATCGCGTCGACCGTTCGCGAGCGCGGGATGGCGGAGGCACCGGGCTCGGCCTGGCGATCGTCAAGGCGATCGCGGCGCTGCACGGCGGCAGTGTCGAGGCAGCGAGAGGCCCGGACGGCATGACGCGATTCACGCTGCGCCTTCCATCCATGGAGGCAGCAGCGCCTGCTGCGAAGCAACCCTCAGCGACAAGGAGACGACGATGATGGATGAATCGATGATGGGCATGATGATGGGATGCATGATCGCCGGCGGCCTGTTCGCGCTGGTCGTCGTGGTCGCGCTCGTCATGCAGTGATGCTGCTGCACAGGTTGCTGCGCGAGGTGCGGGAGCTGCGGGCTGACAAGGCAGGGCGGGCGACGTGAAGCCGCCTACGTCATCAGACGCGATGCCGCACCGAAGCTCGCAGCGCATCGCGAGTTGTCATTGCCGTCACAAGTAAGGATCTAGCGTCCCCCACGACGAACGGAGCCCGCTCAGGGCGTGCCCTGTTCATGCTGCTTTGCAGTCCACCACCACGGAGATTCGATCATGCTGAAGACCACCACCAATGCAAACACCGCTTCTGTTGCCGCACTGGCGCTCGCCATCGGCAGCGCGCTCGCGCTGGCCCACTCTCCGGCCGCCGCACAGGCTGCGGACAAGGGCAAGGAGAAGTGCTTCGGTGTCGCCCTCAAAGGCAAGAACGACTGTGCCGCCGGGCCCGGAACGACCTGCGCGGGCACCTCGAAGGTGGACCATCAAGGCAACGCCTGGACGCTCGTGCCCAAGGGTACCTGCGAAAAGACCGCGTCGCCGAAGTCGCCCACCGGCTTTGGCCAGTTGAAGGAGTTCAAGGAAAAGACCGCCTGAGGCCGCCGGCCGGCGGCGAAGCGCGCGCGATGCAGGAGTGCCGAGACCCCGCGCCGGCGGCCCGCTTGCCGCCGCGCGCCGGCCTGGGCCTGAAGCCGCAGCACTTCGGCGACATCCTCGCGCTGACCACAGAGATCGGCTTCTTCGAGATCCACGCCGAGAACTACATGGTGGCCGGCGGACCGCTGCACCATTGGCTGACGCGCATCCGTGAACGGCATGCGCTGTCGATCCATGGCGTGGGCCTGTCGATTGGCGCGGAAAGTCCGCCGGACCCCGTGCAGCTGGCCCGCCTGGCGGCGTTGATCGAACGCTATGAGCCGCGGTCGTTCTCAGAGCACCTCGCATGGTCGAGCCATGGCGGCGTGTTCTTCAATGACCTGCTGCCGCTGTCGTACGACGAGCAAACCCTGCAACGCGTCTGCGACCACGTCGATCAAGTGCAGCAGCACCTCGCGCGGCGCATGCTGCTCGAGAACCCGTCGACCTACGTCGAGTTCGAGCGCTCGACGATGAGCGAAGCGCAGTTCCTGTCCGAAGTGGTTCGCCGCAGCGGCTGCGGCCTGCTGCTCGACATCAACAACGCGTACGTCAGTGCGGTGAACCACGGCCGCAACGTCGGCGCGTACCTGGCCGCGCTGCCGCTGTCCGAGGTCGGCGAGATCCATCTCGCCGGCTTTGCCGAGGACCGCGATGCTGCCGGCGACCGCCTGCTGATCGATGCGCACGGAACTGCCGTCGATGACGCCGTTTGGGCGCTCTACGAGCAGGTGCTCGATCGGCTCGGTCCGCTGCCGACGCTGATCGAACGCGACAACGACGTGCCGGCGTTCGGCGTGCTGCTCGGCGAGGCGCGGCGGGCCGAGCGCGCGCTCGACGCACACCGTCGAGCCTCGACATGAGCACGCAGCGAGCGTTCGCGGCCGCGTTGCTCGACCCCGCGCGCCGTTGCCCCGACGGGCTCGTCAGCTGGAACGGGTCCGATCCGGCGCAGCGATTCGCGGTGTACCTCAACAACGTCGTCAGCTCGCTTATCGGCGCGCTGAGCGACACCTTCCCGGTGACGCGCGAGCTGGTCGGCGACGAGTTCTTCCGCGCGATGGCGCGCGAGTTCGTGCTGTCATCGCCGCCGTCCAGCACGCTACTCGCCGCCTATGGCGCAGGCTTCGCACGCTTCATCGAGGGCTTCGAGCCCGCGGCGTCGCTGCCGTACCTGTCCGACGTGGCGCGCCTCGAATGGTTGCGCCTCGTGGCCTTCCATTCGGCAGACGCTACGCCGGTCGGCGCCGACCGCATCGCAGCGCTGCTGGCCGAGGCCGACCTGCTGCCGCAGCTCCGGCTGCAGCTGCATCCCTCGGTCGGCGTACTGTCGTCGCGCTACGCGGTGGTGTCGCTGTGGGCGGCCCACCAGGGGTCGCTCGACATCGGTGCAGTCGATCCGTACCGGCCCGAGCATGCGCTCGTGGTTCGACCGGCGCTCGAGGTGTTGGTGATCGACGTGCCTGCGGCGGCCGCCGTGTTCGTGCAGTGCTTGCGCGACGGCGCCAGCCTCGGCGAAGCGCATGCGAGCGCCCAGGCCGCGGCAGAAGACTTCGACCTTGCGATGACGCTCGCATTGTTGATCCGCCACCGCGCGCTGTCCCGCTTCGACCCTTCACTGAGGAGCCCGTCATGACTTCCATCGCTGCCCGAGCTGCCGGCCGCGCCGGTGCGACATCCGCCGCAGTGCGGCTGGTCGACCGCGCGGTGGCGCTGCTGTCGCGCATCCCCGACGGGCTGATCGCCACGGGCGGCCGTTTCTCGATCGCCGCCGTGTTCTGGAAGTCGGGGCAGACCAAGATCGAAGGGTTGGCAATCGATCTGGTCGACGGCACTATCAGCATCGGCTGGCCGCGCCTGTCCGAATCGGCGCTCGCATTGTTCGAAACCGAATACAGGCTGCCGCTCATTTCTGCTGCGCTGGCAGCGCCGATGGCCGCCGTTGCCGAGCATGTCTTTCCATTACTGACCTTGCCCCCGAGAAACGTACTCCATAGCTGAAGCAGGAAATGCATTCTGACGTTTCCCCGGAAGCCGGACGGTTTTGAACTAGAGGTTGGCCACTTCCTTGGGTTGTCCTGACCGCATTGTGGCGAACTCGCTCGGGGTCAGGTGACCGAGCGAGCCGTGCGGCCTGCAGTGGTTGTAGTCCTCCTGCCAGGCCTTCAACTTCTCATGCACTTCGTGCATCGTGACGAACTCGTTGACGTTGAGGAACTCGTCGCGCAGCCGACCGTTGAACGACTCGATCAGCCCGTTGTCCGTGGGCTTGCCCGGGCGCGTGTAGTCGAGCTTTACGCCGCGTCGATACGCCCAGTCGTCCAGCGCCTTGGAGGTGAACTCGGTGCCGTTGTCCACCGTGATGGCCTGGGGCCAGCCGCGCTGCCTAGCGGCTTGGTCCAACGCCTGGCCGACGGACCTTCCCGACAGCCGATAGTTGGCCTCCAGCATCACACTCTCGCGACTCCATTGATCGATCACCGTCAGGATGCGGAACTTGCGTCCGTCGAGCATCTGGTCGTGTACGAAGTCCATGCTCCAGTGCTGGTTCGCCCCGGTGGCCGGCACCACCTTGCCGCGCAGCAGCGCGATGCGCTTGCGCCGCCTGACCTTCATGCGCAGCTGCAGGCCTTCGAGGCTGTACAGCCGGTATACGCGCTTCTTTCCCACGGCCCAGCCCTCTCGCTTGAGCATGACCAACACACGCAGGTAGCCGAACCTGGGTCGGCTCATGGCGATGTCGCGGATACGCTGTCGCAACGCGCTCTGGTCGCGCGCACGGCTCTTGGCGTACCACACCGAGCGTTGCAGCAGCGCCAGTTCGCATGAGCGCCGCACACTGACCTTGAAGCGCTCTTGCATCCAGGCTGCCAGCTCGCGCCGCTTGACAGCCTTCAGATCTTTTTTCGTACGACCTCCTGCAGGATCTGCTTGTCCAGTGTGAGGTCGGCAACGATGCGCCGCAGCCGCGCGTTCTCGTCCTCGAGTTGCTTGAGCCGGCGCAGCTCCGAGACACCCAGATCGGCGTACTTCTTCTTCCACGTGTAGAAGGTCGCGTCCGAGATGCCAATCTGGCGGCACACGTCGGCCACCGGCGTGCCGCCTTCAGCCAACCGCAGCGCGTAGGCGATCTGCTCTTCTGTGAACCTCGACTTCTTCATCGCTTCTCCTGGCCCCTGTCGGGGCGCTCAGAAGCGACCGTAACTCTAGTTTTGAGCTGTCCAGCTTTTACGGGGGAACGTCAATTCATGGAGAGTACGAAATGAGCAAGAGAGACGAAGCGAAGCACCGGGCGCGGTACACGCTGGAGTTCAAGCTGGAGGCCGTGCGGCTGGTCAAGGCCGGGCAGGAGGCGTCGGTGACGGCGCGGATTCTGGGCATGCCGAAGCAGACGCTGAGCAACTGGGTTCGGCTTGCCGAGAAGGGTGAGCTGCAGGGCGCCGGTGATCGGCCGGTGAGCGCCGAGCAGATGGAGTTGGCGCGGCTGCGGGCCGAGCTGGCGCGCGTGAAGATGGAGCGCGACATCTTAAAAAAAGCGACGGCGTACTTCGCGAAGGAATCACTGTGAAGTACGCCTGGATCGCCAAGAACAAGACGGCATGGCCGGTCACGATGACGTGCAAAGTGCTGGGTGTCAGCGCCAGTGGCTACTTCGAGCATCGGCGTCGGCGCAGAGCCGGCCAACCCAGCCAGCCCGGCGGTGGGCGGCTCAGCAACGAGGCGCTGCTGGCGCACATCCGAGCCATCCAAGCCGAGATCAAAGGCGAATACGGCTGGCCAAGGGTATGGAAGGAGCTGCTCGCGCGAGGCAATCGCGTCGGCAAAGCCCGGGTGCAGCGACTGATGCACACGCACGGCATCAAGGCGCGCAGCAAGAGGAAGTTCGTCGTGACGACCGACAGCAAACACGATCTGCCGATCGCTGAAAACTTGCTGGCGCGTGACTTCACGCCGGCGGCGCCCGACCGGGTCTGGAGCAGCGACATCACCTCTCGGACTGCGGCAGCCAATATTGCAGCCACGCGTTCCAGGACACGCTGAGCAGCTACGGCATGCGCTCGTCGATGAGTCGCAAGGGCAACTGCTGCGACAATGCGCCCACGGAAAGCTTGTGGGGCAGCCTGAAAGTGGGCCGGCTGTATGGCAAGAAGTTCGCCACCCAGCGCGAAGCGATGGACGTGATCGACTGGTTGACGTTCTACAACCATCGCAGACTTCACTCCACGCTGGGCTACATCAGCCCGATGAGGTTCGAAGCAAACTGGCACGCGGGCCAGGCAACGAAAGCCGCGTAACCGAGTGGCTATGGACTACGTCGAACGAGGGCAAGGTCAGTCGTCCAACTCTGACCTGAGACTCCGCGCGGCGCTGCTCGAAGGTTCGGTTGGCTCTGATGGCTTGCGCTCTTGTTCGTTTTTACCGTGGCAATATGCGCCTGTCCGCGGCGATGTGCTTCTGATCGACGTCGAGCATCCTTGGCGCGACGTGGTGGACGCGATCGACCGGCTCGAAAGCGACGCCGCCCGCTCGCGCCAGCGCCACATCGACCATCTCGAGCGCCAGCCAACGCTCGGCGCCGCCGCGTCGGTGCTCAACGACCGCGCCGACGACGACACCGACCGCCGCGTGCTCGCGGTCGTGGGGCACCTGGCCTTTGCCGCCGAAGCTCGCCACCGGGCGGGCCCGTGATCCCGGCCAGTCCGGAGCGGCCCTAGACGACGACCGGGGAAAACTCGGCGCGGGCCGCCTCCCTCGGGCGTGAGCAGTCTTGTCAAAGTCGCGAGAAACAAGCAGGCCGGCGGCGCGGCCAGAACATCGCCGACAATGGTTAGCTGTTTCTCACCGGCTATTCCGAAGGCGGCTATGTCACCCTGGCCTGCCCTTAGGTCGGTTCCATGCGTGCGTCCGTGGCGTGGGATGGGCAGGTATCGGAAAACCCTAAACATGAGCAGACGCCGGGCTCTGTCCGCCTCGTGGTTGCGCCGCCCCATTTTTGTCGAGCTTTGAGA
Organism: Roseateles sp.; assembly: GCF_031397715.1. GTDB lineage: Bacteria > Pseudomonadota > Gammaproteobacteria > Burkholderiales > Burkholderiaceae_C > Paucibacter_A. The sequence goes on along the minus strand of NZ_JANNMI010000206.1, from coordinate 9,480 downwards.
TGCTCTGAATCTCCTCCAATCGCTTCGTCGGCTCAACGAGGATCAAGCGCAAGATATCGCGACGGGCGAGCGTGACCCCTGAATGGGTCGCTCAGCACGGATGCTGTCTATTGAGCTTTCCCAAATACGACAAACCGGATACGGGTGGCACAGCGTGGGATCAGGCCGGCGGCGCATTCGTCTCTGCGGCTGTCCCCCGCCCTGCGGGCTCCTCCTTTATGCCGCTGCGCCGAATGCGCCGCCGGCCTGATCTGGCGAAGCGGCTTTCGGATCACCGAACAACATGTCCGCACGTTGCCATGCCACCGCCGGTTCGCGTCCTGTACGGTCGAACAGACGCTTGAGAAACGCCCAGCAGGCTTCGTCATGCATCAGATGGTGCGTCAACCATCCGGTGGCCTCATCGGCATCGGCGCGGCCCTCGCGCCGGGCCTGCAAATGGGCTGTGGCGGCGCCCAGCGCGGCCTGCTCGCCAACGAAACCACGCGTGCCGCGCCAGTCGATGACATCGACGTGTGTATTGACCTGCGCCAGCCCGCGCACCGATGCGCAGTCGCGTGGACCAAAACGACTCAGGCCCCGGTAACCCGCGGCCGCGAGCCGGGCCGGCAGATTGGCGGCCCCGATTCGGTTCCAGGGCGCTACCAGCACCGGCAACGTGACGGGTCCGGCGATTCGCGCATAACCCGCTTGCAAGCGCCCCAGCGCCGCCTCCACCGGTTCCGACGCCGGGAACTCGGTCTTTTTTTCGCCGGCAGCGGCCCGTTGCATATGGTCGGCGCCATGCTGCAGGACACGAATCCAGCGCGCATCCTGCACCAGTACCGCTGCCTGCACGCCCTTCGGAATCACCGCCAGAGCCAACGGGACCTGTGCTGCAGCGGATAGATCGACCAGACGCGTCAGCGCCGGATGGGCGCGGCAGGCATCGTCGTCCCGCCACCAGAGATCGACCACCCGGCCGGCGTCTCTCCAGCGCGCAATCTCGTCCAGAAATGCTGCCCAATGGGGTGGGACAACACGTCGCTCGCTGCCGCCCGACAGCCATCCACGTATCAGCCGTGCACTGGTAGCGGCGCCGTCCAGTCGAACCTGCCCAAGCGTCAGCGGCGCACGCGCCGCGGCGCGATCGATGGCCTGCGCGAGCGCCGCCGGCGTCAATGCAGATTCCTCCACCAGGTCGACTAAACCACGATCGGCCAGCAGTTGCGCACGCAGGGTCTGCTCGGTCTCGGTTCCGCCGGCGAACGGCACCAGTAGCGCGCGTGTTGCAGCCTGCAGGGTTTCCAGGACGGTGTTGTATCCGGCCTGACTCACCGACATTCGGCAGCGACGCAGCAGCTGTGGAAAATCGGCCCGGTTGCGCTCGACGACGACGCCCTGGCCATGGAGCGAAGAGGCCAGCGCGGCGAGATCGGCGAACGCCGCCACGCCGATACCCGCGCCCACCAGAACGCGCCACCGCGCGCCGGCCAGCCGCGTAAGCTGCCGCGCATGGATTGCGGCCAACAGCAGCGGCAAACCAACCGCGCCGCCGCCGGCGGACACCAGTACCTCGTCGAATCCGTCGAGCGTGCCATCACCGGCGTTGCCATCTGGCGCGGGTGCATCGACCACGTAGCCGGAGTAATGCATCCGTACGCCGAGTTGCGGGACGTGGGCGAATGTGCGCTCGAACGGCACCAGGGCCGGGTCGCCATGCACCAGCACATGATCGAAGTACCGATCGAAGAGCTCCAGCATGCGCTGTTGGCGCTGCGGGTCGTTCCGGCTCCCGCCTAAAACGTCGCGCACCGACGACACGATCACCGGCGGACGCGGCGACTGCCGGGCAGCGTCCAACAGCGGCAACAGCTCGAAACGCATCTGGCGCCTGCCGAACGGAAACGATTCGATCAGCAGCAGATGGGGATCGGTGGCACGCCACAAAGCCAGCAAGGCGTCGCGGCGCTGCTGGCGCAGCACGTCGTCGACCGGCAGGCCCCGCACGTCGACGAGCGACTTGAAACCCGAATCCGCCGCCGTCACCGGTGGCAGTTGCACCCAACGTGCGGCCATGGGCATCAGGCCAGGCACCGGCAAACCCCCGCTGACCAGGGTTACTTCCAGCCCGGCGCGCGTCATCGCATCCGACAACAGGACGGCCCGTTTGAGGTGGCCGGTGCCCAGCAAATGCTGGACATAAATCAGCACACGCGTCTGGGTCACCAGCGCCCCCAATCCCGGCTTCGCCAGGCCCACCGAGGAGGCGCAACAAAACGGGGGGCGGCCCGGCGCATTCTCGTCAGAGTTGCCTGGCAGGCAGCGGCAGGTTCAACCGCTGCACCGCAGGCAGACCCTGCTCGTCCAATGAGAACAACTGCAACGTAGTCCAGTCCAGCTTGGCCGGTGGCTTGCCCAGCATGTCCCAACCCGTGGCCCGGGCGAAGATGACCCGCATCACGCCGCGGTGCGTGACGGCCAGCGTGGGCAGGCGCAGCGCCGCCAATTCCGAGAGCCAGGGCCGAACCCGTTGCCAGACCTGCCGGGGACTCTCGCCGCCCGGCGGCATGAAGTCCCATCCGCGCGCCTCGTTCTCGGCCATCTCGGGCCCCAGTTCAGAGCGCAGATCCGACTGGGTACGACCTTCCCACTGCCCCCAGCTCATCTCGATCAGTCGCGCTTCGATGACCGGCGTGACCAGGCGCAGTTGTGCAGCGGTCTGCGTGCAGCGCACCAGCGGACTGGTGCACACCGGCAGCTCACTGCACTCGGGTGGCAACATGTGCGCGGCCAGCATGGCGGCACCGGTCTCGCTCAGGCCGACGTCGGTGCGACCCTGCAGCCGCTTGACGCGGCTCCAGGGTGTTTCGCCGTGGCGCAGCAAGGCCAACGTCGTCGTCATGGTGTAGCCACGATGACCCCTGTCGGGCCGAGTAGCGGCTGCCAAGGTTTGAGCAGTTCCCGGAAGGTGGCGGCAGTTTGCTCTCGGCTGCGCTGTCGCGGGACGCATCGCGACTCCGTCTGCCCCATCGTGCGTTCGTCGCAAGCGCCTAGAAAATGGATGCGACTGAACGCGGCCTCGTGCGGCCGCGACTCGACCTGCGCGCGCGCCGGGCCGTCGCCAGCCATCAGCAACTGCCAGGGCTGGTCGGTGGGCACCGTGGAGCAGGCTGCACCCAGCCGCGCATGCCGCAAGCGCTGTTTGCGCGCGGTGCGCCGGCACGGCGCCGGGTCCAGGAAGGGCGACAGGCGTTCGATCCGGGCGCGTGCCGGACCACTGCGTCGCAGTCTGGCCAAATCGTGGGCGGTCGGGCAGAACAGCAGGTCGACCTGCCGCAGCATGTCCAGGACGGCCGCCTCGCCGATCGCCCAGGACCCGCTCAGGATCCGTTCAGGCGCTTGGGTGCGAGCAACGCTTCGGCAATCACGTAAGGCATGTGCACCGTGCGACTGTCTGCAGGGCCGCGCCAGTCGGGAGGTGAACCGGAGATCGGGAGGTGGCCCTGCGGCCGGATCGAACCAGCGCGCAATCAACGTGCGGGCAACCTCCAGACCCGCGTCGCGCTGGTGCCGCGGATGCGTTGCATCGCCGGCGTCACCGGCGCGATCGAACGCGTGCAGATCCGACACCAGCGCCTCGTTGTGGCCCGCCAGACGCAGGCCGTCCATCAACAAGCACGCCACATGTCGGTTGCCGGATGCGATTTCATGGGTCGGCGCCTAGAGCGGCGCGCAGAGGGCATTGCGCATGCGGAATTGTAGGAGCCGCATTGCCCGCAGCCAAGCGACCCCGGTCCGTACAATGCGCGACTTAGGCACCATCGCGCCTGTCGTGACATCCCGACCGGACCTGCGCCAATGCGCTCTCCAATCCATCGCAACCTGACTCGATGTGCGGCATCTCTCCGGTACTTGAGCGCGGCCGGCCGGTGCAGCAATTGCGCGCGACGCCGACCACCGCATGCCGTAGGTCGCAAGGTGCAATCCCCAGGGACGTGGATGTCGAGCAGCGCCTGTGCGCCGATGTCGACGGGTTCAACTTGCACGCTGCCGTTCGCTGCGGTGCAGAGGATCGCCCGGCGCTGACGCGAGCGTGGGGCGCCGGGCGTTGTCGCTGCTTTCGACCGAGCTTTCAGCGAACGCGCCCGGCAGCCGCGCGCTTCTATCGCTGGTACCGCCGACACCACTTTCACGCGATTGCATTCAGCCATGCGGCATGACAGAAAGGAAGCACCATGACCACCGTCGTCGCTGTTGTCGGTTTGGGTTACGTCGGCCTTCCGCTCGTCATCGAGTTCGGCAAGACGCTGCACACCATCGGCTTCGATATCGACGCCACGCGCGTCGCGCGCTGCCGGGACGGGCACGACCCGTCGCGCGAGATCAGCGACGACGACATGCGCGCCGCGCACCGGGCCGAGTACAGCGCCGATGCTCAGCGCCTGAAAGCGGCCGACATCATCCTGGTCGCGGTGCCGACGCCGGTCGATCAGGCGCACATCCCCGATCTCGGCCCACTGCTGGGTGCCAGCAGCTTGATCGGCGCCAACATGAAGCCGGGTGCTATCGTCGTCTATGAATCGACGGTGTATCCGGGGGCGACCGAAGAGGTCTGCATCCCGGAACTCGAGCGCGCATCGGGCGGCCGCTGGAAGCAGGACTTCTTCGTCGGCTACAGCCCCGAGCGCATCAATCCCGGCGATCGCGAACACATGCTGACCAACGTCGTCAAGGTCGTCTCGGGCGACACGGCCGAAACGCTGGACAAAGTGGCGGCGCTGTACGAGCGCATCGTGCAGCCCGGTGTGCACCGCTGCACCAGCATCAAGGTGGCCGAAGCCTGCAAGGTGATCGAGAACACGCAGCGCGACCTCAACATCGCGCTGATGAACGAGCTGGCGATCATCTTCGAAAAGGTCGGCATCGACACCGCCGAGGTGCTGCAAGCCGCGGGCACGAAGTGGAACTTCCTGCGCTTCGAACCTGGCCTCGTCGGCGGGCATTGCATCGGCGTCGATCCATACTACCTGACGCACAAGGCCGAGATGCTCGGCTACCACCCGCAGGTGATCACCGCGGGCCGGCGGATCAACGACGGCATGGGCAAGTACATCGCCGAGCAGACCGTCAAGCAGATGATTGCCAACGGCAGCTACGTGCGCGGTGCCAAGGTCAACGTGCTCGGCCTGACCTTCAAGGAGAATTGTCCGGACCTGCGCAACAGCAAGGTCGTCGACATCGTGCAGGAACTGAGGAGCTACGGCGTCGAGGTTTTTGTCCACGATCCGTGGGCCGACGCCGCGGAGGCCAAGCGCCAGTACGGCGTGACGCTGGTGCCATGGGAGACGCTGCCGTGCGCCGACGCGATCGTCGCTGCGGTGGCGCACCGCGAGTTCGCCGAGCGTGATGCGCACGATCTCAGCCGCAAGACCATCCGCAATGGTTGCTTCATTGACGTCAAGTCACGGTTCGACAGCGAGGCACTGCGCGAGGCGGGCCTGCGGGTCTGGCGCCTCTAGGATGAACGCGACCGCTTGGGCTATGGCACGGCCGTCGGCCTGCCTTCGCCGCGCCAGCCGCGGTACCAGGCGACGAAGCGCTCGACACCCAGGGGCAGCGGCGTGCGCGGCGTCAAGCCGGTGAGCGCGGCCAACTGCTGCACGTCGGCACAGGTGTCGGCCACGTCGCTGTCCTGCATCGGCCGCATGCGCCGCTGCGCGGTGCAGCCGGTGGCGCGCTCGATGCATTCGATCAGCGCGGCGAGCGGCTCCGGCCGCTGATTGCCGACGTTGAGGACACGGTGCGGCAACTGGGCGCGCGCCGCTTCCGGTGGCCGGTCGAGCACGCCGACGATGGCGTCGACCACGTCGTCGATGTAGGTGAAGTCGCGCGACATTTGCCCGCCGGCGTAGACGTCGATCGGCCGGCCCTCGAGGATCGCCTGCGTGAACAGCCAGTAGGCCATGTCGGGCCGGCCCCACGGGCCGTAGGCGGTGAACAGGCGCAGCCCCGTCGCCGGCAGCCGGTACAGATGACAGTAGGCCTGCGCCATCAGTTCGTTGGCGCGCTTGGTGGCCGCGTACAGGTTGAGCGGCGTGTCGACGCGGTCGTCCTCGGCGAAGGGAAGCTTGCGGTTGCCGCCGTAGACGCTCGAGCTGCTGGCATACACGAGGTGCCGCACCCGGGCATGACGACAGCGCTCGATCAGGTTCAAGAAGCCGCCCAGGTTGGCGCGCCCGTAGTCCAGCGCATGGTCGATCGAGTGCCGCACGCCGGCCTGCGCGGCCAGGTGCAGCACGCGGTCGAAGCTTTCGCGCTCGAACAGGGCGTGCAGCCCGGGGGCGTCGGCGACATCGAGCCGCTCGAAGCTGAAGCCTGGCCGTGAAGTCAATTGCGCCAGCCGGTCCTGCTTCAAACGTGGTGAGTAGTAGGCGTTCAGGTCGTCGATGCCGACCACGGTGTCGCCGCGCTCGAGCAAGCGCAGCGCGCTGTGCATGCCGATGAAGCCGGCCGCGCCGGTGACCAGCGTCTTCATGCCCGACCGCTGCACTCGGCGCGCGTCCTGGCTGCCAGCAGCAGCGCGCCTGACAGGCCGCCGGTCTCCTGGCTGTTGGGCGGCACGCGCACGTGGTGCTGCGTCTCAGTGGTGTTGGTGGCGATCATGCCGTGGATGCTACGACGGCACCTGCGCCCCGACCCGGGCCTTCATCCGCAAGATCGGTCGGCCGCCGGCGCGCTGGCTGCGGCGCAGCGCGCAAGCCGAGTCGCAGACAGTCTGAGACGAGCCGGTACACCGACCTGCCGGGCATGGCGCATCGAGTGGTGCGCCATGCGTCAACAGGGCTTGGCGATCGCGCTGGGCGCGGGCGCCTGTAAGAACCTCGGCTGCGTGTCGACTATGTCTCCGAGCCCAGACAACGTTGCCGTTCGAGCCCCGGTACGCAGCGGGTCTGCCGCCCCAGTCCATTCACTCAAGGAGCCTCTCATGCAGAAACTGACCCTCAGCGCCACCGCCATCGCCATGACTCTTGGCCTGGCCACCGCCACCCCCAGCGCCTCCGCCAAGGACCGCTACCCCGAAATGATGGCCGCTGCCGACGCCAACAAGGACGGCATGGTGTCCAAGGAAGAATTCCTGTCCTCGATGAGCAAGGCATACGACGACAAGATGGGCAAGATGATGAAGATGAGCGCCGCCGACCGGGCCAAAATGGTGAAGAGCGACCAGATGACCGTCGATGGCTATCGGGCGCTGTTTCGCGAGATCATGGGTGGCAATTGAAGGGACGCGCACGCATGTCACGGGCGTCCCGGTACCCGCCGTGACATGAGCTCTGTGTGCGCCGATGCTCGAGCGAGCCTGGTCAGATCAGGATGCCCAGGCTCGACTGACCCAGCACGTGGGCAGCGACAGGTGGTTCGAACGCTGTCATGCGTGCCCGCCGGGCGGCCGTGGCAAGCCGGCCAGGCGCGGGACCATCCAGCCGCGGCGCTGGATGCTTCGACTCCTACAATCGCCGCTTCGAGCTGCGGCGCGCGCGTCCACGACGCGTTCCGTTCGGCCCTCGTCGGACGCGCTCATCCACCTGCTCCACCGGGCCAACACGCCAGCACCAGCCCCATGTGCGGACTGTTCCTGATCCTCGAGCGTCGCCGGCCCGTTGACGTGACGCGCGCGCGCGCCTGCACCCAGGCGCTGCGCCACCGGGGACCGGACGGCCTGGGCGAGTGCTCGTTCGACTGGTCCACCACCGGCCGCGACGATGTGCCGCGGGTGTCGGGCTACGCCGGCCACACGCGGCTGTCCATCCTCGATCCGTCGCCGCGCTCCGACCAGCCGATGCGGCGCGGGCAGCACACCCTGATCTACAACGGCGAGATCTATAACTTCCGGCATGTCCGGGAGGCGCTGTGCGCGGCCGGCGCAAACTTCAGCAGCGACGGCGACACGGAAGTGCTGCTCGAGCTGCTGGCGCGGCAAGGTCTGCCGGGGCTGAATCAGGCCCATGGGATGTGGGCGTTCGGCCTGTTCGACCACGGCGCCGGCACCCTGCTGGCGGCACGCGACCGCTACGGCAAGAAGCCGTTGTTCTTCCACTTCGACGAAGAACGCCTGTGCCTGGCCTCCGAGATCGCGCCGATCCTGCGCTATCTGGACCGCCCGCCCTGCATGACCGACGCCGCGCTGGACACCTACCTGTGCGACGGCTGGCTGTTCCCGCAGGCGGACGGCTGCACGCATGTCGAGGGCATCCGCGAAGTGCCCGCGGGCGCTGCGATCCACTTTGATCTGGGGCGCTGGCACCTGGCGACGGAGCGCTGGTTCGACCTCGACGCGCACGTCGCCCGGACACCGGCGCGAGCCGACGAGCTGCCCGAGCTGCTGTGCGAGGCGGTGCTGTCGCGTCTGGTCGCCGACAGGAAGGTCGGCCTGCTGCTGTCGGGCGGCGTGGACAGCTCGCTGATCCTTTCGATCCTGTGCGCGAGTGGCCGGGGCGAGCAGGTGCACTGCTTCACCGGCGACGCCGGCAAGAGCGACGACGCCCAGTACGCGCGGCGCTGCATCGAGCAGCTCGGCATCCGGGCCATCGAGGTGCCGTTGGACTATGGCCCGGCCGGCATGGACGGCTTCCTTTCCACCTGCCGACATCAGGAGAAGCCTTTTCCGTTCATCGGCAACGTGCTGGCGATGCCGCAGCTGTATGCGCGGATCGCCGAGCACGATGTGCCGGTGATCATGGACGGCACTGGCGGCGACGAGGTGTTCGCGGGCTACTGGGATCGCTACTACCGGTTCGCATTGCGCGAGGCGCAATCCGGCGGCGACGCCTCCTGGCTGGAGGAGTCCCTGCGCGAGAACGCCGGCGACGCCAAGGCGATGCGGCAGGCCCTGCTGGCCCGCGGCGTCGACCCCGTCCCGCGCGGGTCCGGGCTGCGCGGAGCCGAGAGCGACCCGCCGGGCCTGTCGCGCCACATCGACCCGGCAGTGTTCGACGCCGCGGCCAATGACAGCCTGGAGTCCTTCCAGGGCACCCTGACCCAGGCGCTGCTGCATGACGCGAAGCGGGGCCGGCTGCCGGAATGGCTGTGGCAGAACGATCGCAACGCGATGGCCAGCGGCGTGGAGAACCGCAGCCCGCTGCTGGACCACCGGCTGGCGCCCTACATGCGCACGCGCATGCAGGGCAAGATGTCCGGCCCCTGGAACAAGCTCGAACTGCGCCAGGCCTTCGACCGCTTCATCGCGCTGCCGACGCAGTGGCGCCGCGACAAGCAGGGCTTCCGCTGGGTCTACTTCCGATTCCTGCGCGCCAACCGAGCGGCCGTGCTCGAGCTGGTCAGTGCCTCGCGGCTGCTGCCGACGCGGATGAATGCGCGCGCCGTCGTCGACGCCGCCCGACACGACGACGCGGTGCTCGATTCGGTGCTGCTGCAGCGCATGCTGTGCATCGCCGGGCTCGAGGCGGCGATGGGCCTGCAGGGCGCGTCTTGACAGGT
>NZ_JANNMI010000194.1:0-11653 GCF_031397715.1 Roseateles sp. | reverse complement strand
CGGCGAAACCAGATCGTCACCACCGAGCTGGTCAGCACGATGAAGAGCGAGTACAGCACCGGGATCAGCAGCACCTCTTGCTGGCGGGTGCCCTCGAAGGTGAGCAGCACGATCAGCACGCCCAGCGGCCCGTTCTGGATGCCGGTTTCCAAGGCAATCGTGCGGCTGCGGCGCTTGTCTTGGCGCACCAGGCGGGCAAAGGCATAGCCGACCAGAAAGCCGACCAGCCCGAGGCCGATGGCACCGATATAGACCTCGGCCGGTGTGGTGGCCAACAGGCCGAAATTGCGTGGCACCCAACTCACGATCAAAAACACAATCACCACGATGCCCAGCAGCCCGCCGAGCATCTCAAGGACAGCGCCCACATTGGCATTCCATTTGCGCAAAAGCATACCGATCACGGTGGGCACCAGCAGCACCACCAGCACCTGCGCCACATTGCCCGGCGGAATCTGCCATTCGCCCTCGATGCCGGATGAAAACAGCTTCAGCGCCAAGGGCACCAGCAGCACCGCAAACAGCGTCGAGACGATGGTCATCAGGATCGACAAGCTCAGCACGCCCTTGCTGAAATAATTGAAGATATTGCTGGTGGTGCCGCCCGGCAGACAGGCCATCAGAATCAGGCCCACGGCATAGGCCGGCGGCAACTTCAGCGCGGTCGCCAGCAAATAGCCGACCATCGGTGTCAGCACATAGGTGGTGACCAGGCCAATGCCCACGCCCGCCGGTTTACGCAGCGCGATGGCGAAGTCTTTGAAGGTCAGGCTGGCGCCCATGCCCAGCATGATGACCATCATCATCACGCCCAAGAGACGGGTTTCGGTATCGGTCAACATGGCTCAGTTCCCGGCTTTGGCAGAGGGTGTGGGTGAAGCAGCGGGGCGTAGTTCGCGCCGCAAGATCTTGCCGACCGCCGTTTTGGGCAACTCGGACCGAAACTCGACCCGTGCCGGCAGTTTGTAGGCCGTCAGCAAGCTGCGGCAATGGGCCAGCACGGCTTGCTCGCTCAGGCTCTCTTCCAAGCGGACGACGAAAGCCAAGACGGCTTCGCCGGTTTTGGCATCCGCCACGCCAATTACTGCGGCCTCCAGGATTTGAGGGTGGGCGGCCAAGGCCTCTTCGATCTCATTCGGGTAGACATTGAAGCCGTTGACCAAGATCATGTCTTTCTTGCGGTCGACGATCTTGAACGTACCCTGCGCGTCCATCACCGCCACATCGCCGGTACGCAGCCAGCCACCGCGCAAGACGGCCGCCGTCTCCGCCGGCTGCTGCCAATAGCCTTGCATGACCTGCGGGCCGCGCAGCCACAGCTCGCCGGGCGACCCGGTCGCGACTTCGGCGCCCTCATCATCGAGCAAGCGCAGGTCGGTCATCGGGGCCGGCACGCCGATGCTGTCGCGCTGGCGCTGCGCGCTGAGCAGCTGGAAGCTGACCACCGGGCTGGCTTCCGTCAGGCCGTAGCCTTCCACCAGCGGTGCGCCGGTGACGGCCTCAAAGCGCGTCACCACCGCATGGTGCATGGCCGCGCCGCCGCCGCCGGCCGCTTTCAAATGCTTGGGCGGGTAGGCGGTGAACCATTCTTCGTTCAACAAGGCGTTGTAGAGCGTGTTGACGCCCGTCATCCAGGTGATGGGATAGTTCTCGAACGCGCGCTGCAGGCTCTGCACCGGGCGCGGGTTGGGCACCAGGATGTTGCGCGCACCGGCCTCGAACATGCACAGGAAGTTCACCGTGAAAGCGAAGATGTGATACAGCGGCAACGCGGTCAGCACGACCTCGCGGCCGTCTTCGAGATGGCTGGCGCACATCGCCCGCATCTGCGCCATATTCCAGAGCAAGTTGCCATGGCTGAGCATCGCGCCCTTGGCCAGTCCGGTGGTGCCGCCGGTGTATTGCAGCAGCGCCAGGCTGTCGTGGTTCAAGCCGCTGGCATAACTCTGTACCTCCACTCGCTGGGCGCGGCCCAAGTCCAGGGCCTCGGGCAGACGGGTCACGCTCAAGTTGTGCGCCGGGATCAGCTTGTTCCAATGTTTCATCACTGCATGAACGATGCCGCCCACCAGGGCCGGGAAGAACTCGCTGATGCGCGTCAACACCACATGCTTGATGGCAGGGCAGAGCGGAAGTACCTGCTCCAGCTTGTCGGCAAACATATCGACAAGCACCACCGCCTTGACCCCGCTGTCCCGGAACTGATGGGCCATCTCATGCGGGGTGTAGAGCGGATTGGTGTTCACCGCCACACAGCCGGCCTTCAAGATGCCCAGCAGCACCACCGGGTAGGCCAAGCCATTGGGCAGTTGCAGCGCGACGCGGTCGCCGGCGTCGAGCTTGAGCACGGCGCGCAGATAGGCCGCGAAGGCGTCGCTCATCTCGTCCACCTGGGCATAGCTGAGCGAGCCAAACATGCCATTGGGCATCACCGTGGTGAAGGCGGTCTGCTCGCCAAAGCGCTGCGCGACCGCCCGGGCCAAGCTGGCCAGATTCGCATGCGCGGGGGGTGGTAGGTGCGCTGGCACGGCCGTGCCGTACTGCGCCAACCAAGGTCTCGATCCATCCGCAGTCGCCTGATTCATTCGATTTCATCCTTCGCGCGGCGGTACCGCAAGCAAGCATCTCACGGTGAGTGCCAAACCTCCGAAGGTAGCGCTGCGGTGGATTCAGATACAGCTTATCTGAGCTGAGGATAACTTCTGAAAATACGGATGCTGACTGGAAATTACTTCTGAAAAGCAAGCGCGAATATGTTCCTCAACCCTGCTGCGAGGACTGCGTGAACAACTGTGTCGAGCAGGCCCCCGGGAGCGGCAAAAGACCAGTATGAATAAATGGGGTCAGGTTCATTTTTTCCAGTCAACGGCAGCAATTAAATGAACCTGACCCCATTTTATTTCTGAACCTGACCCCATTTTATTTCTTAACCAAGAAGAAGGGGATGAAAGGGATCAAGGTCGCAACGCGACCAGTATTGGGTCAGGCCCGCTGAACATATCCCCTGCTGATTGGAAACTCCGCTGGTCCGGCGCGAACTATTCCAACACCGCATTTTGCCCGTCCAACCACACTTTCAGAGGTGCAAAATAATCCAAGATCGCGCTTGCATCCATTTGCTCTTCACCCGTAACGGCCTTGAGCGCCTCATGCCACGGACGGCTCGCGCCCATCGCCAGCATGGCCTGATATTTTTCGCCGGCTTGCTTGCTTTCGAATATAGAGCAGCGATTCAAAGGGCCGACATAAGCGGCCTCTCGGCATAGCGCACGATGCAACTGGAACTGCAAGATATGTGCGATAAAGTACTGGGCATAGTCTGTGTTGGCCGGCACGTGATACTTGGCACCGGCATCAAAACCATTCACTTCCAGCGCGGCCGGACGCTGGATGCCCTGATACTTCTCACGTAACTCCCACCAGACCTTATCGTAGTCTTGCGGCTTTGCTTCACCCGCATAGACCTTCCAGCGCCATTGATCGACCAAATAGCCGAACGGCAAGAACGCCACTTTGTCGAGCGCACGATACAGTAAGACGCCGATGTCTTGGGATGTATCTGGTAATTCATTGAGTAAGCCTAGCTTATTCAAATAGGCCGGCGTCACCGACAAGGCCACGGTATCACCTATCGCTTCATGGAAGCCGCCGTTCGCCCCGCCCTTGAACAAAAACGGCTGATTTCGATACGCCAGATCGTAATAAATATGACCCAATTCGTGATGAATCGTCAGGAAATCTTCGGTCGTCGGCGTGATGCACATTTTGATGCGCACATCGTTCAAGTTGTCCAGGTCCCAGGCCGATGGATGGCACACCACCTCTCGGTCACGCGGCTTGGTCAGCATGGATTTCGCCCAGAAGCTGGCGGGTAGTTTCTCCATACCCAAGGAGGTATAAAAACCCTCGCCCAATTGCACCATCGCACGCGCATCGATCTTTTTCTCCTTCAGCACCTGGCCGACATCGAGGGAGGCCTGCTGGCCGGGCGGCTTGACCAGCGGGTACAGATTTTCCCAAGACTGGCTCCACATATTACCGAACAGATGGGCGGGAATTGGACCCTCTTTTGGAACGATGTCTGCGCCGTAAGTCTGGCGGAGTTTTAGGCGCACGTACATATGCAAAGAGTCATACAACGGTTTGACTTGCAGCCACAGACGCTCAGCCTCGGCCGCAAACGCGGCCGGTGGCATATCGTACTGGGCGCGCCACATTGATCCGGTGTCGGCAAAGCCCATCTCTTTGGCACCTTTGTTGGACAAGGCCACAAATTGCGCGTAACTGTCCTTATATTTGAGTGATTGCTGATGCCAGCCCACCCACGCATCCTTCAGCACAACCGGGTCGCGACTCGTCGCCATGATGGCTTCCAACTGCCCAAGATCCAGGCAAGAATTCGCATCAGCGGGCGTACGACAGTATTTAGCCATGCCATATTCACCCGACATGGCGCTCGCCAGGCGGGCATATTCTGTGCGGTCTTTGGCGTCACTGATACTCAGCCTCAATTGCAGCAACATCAATTTGCGTTGACTGTCGGCCGCTAAAGGCAGGCCGTTGTAACGGCGCGATGCCAAGGCGATCTCACCGGCGGCGGCCAAAGCCTGTTCACCTGCTTGCGCCGCGATGGCCGCGGTGTCATCGGTAATATAGGTCTCGTTGACCCAGCTGGCACGATTCGACGCATTGTTCAATTTTTCCAGACGCTGTTCAGCATCTCTTAAAAATGCCTCAGCCTCGCCGATACTGGGCGCGGCCGCTTGGTTCTGCTTGAGGGTTTTGACAGGATTGCTGGCGCTGGCCGAGGCAGTCGCCGGATCGAGACCAGCAATTGCCAAAGTTAACAGCAGCGGCGCAATTCTATTGATTCGTAACATATAGATTTTCATTGTCATCAGTGCAGGAAAATTGACTGAGTTGGACTCAATTGAACAAGAATAAACACAGCTCGCCGACATAATAATGCAGGCGCTTCATGGCAAGTATGACGGCCATGCAGCGTTTGACCCATACTAGCTTCCAAATCCTTCTTCCCCGGCGGGGCGTCGCGCCTCCTGCGAACGATTCTCGTCGCGCCTGGTGGCCGCGCGGCCATAGGTCAGCCCGGCCCACAGCGCCTCCAGCGGCCCGCGCTCGTGGCGCCTCAACCACCACGGACGCAAAGGCAATTGCACCAGCCGGCCCCGCAAACTGGGTCGCGCGGACGAATTCGGCACCCTGGAATATCGGGCGCCTATCGCTCGACACGCACCACGACCACAAAATGGCCGCGGTTGCCAGCTGGCACGTTGTCATTGACGCCGAGCCGCAACTCAGTGGGGCCATTGACAGTCACTTGGCCTTTGAATCCCGCACCGACCACGAATGGCTTACTGCTGTTCGCGGTGGAGATCAACGCAATCAAGGCCCCGACGGGGGCGCCTGGCAAAGGCCATCCCGCCACATCGGGCGAATTCTCCAGCCCGCCAATGCGTCGAGGCAAGATCAGCAATCGCTCACCCGAGGGCAAGAACTCGGGAGAGGCCGTCCACAACCGGATGGTGCCGGCCATGATCACATCCTCCTCGACAAACCTGCGTGCAATTTCTCCCTCGATGGTGGAGATGGTCAAGGTATCACCGTCTTCCAATGTAAACAGGCTGTTCGAATCGACAATCGATATCAATGGATCTATATTGAATTCAGTGCTGAAGACAATTTGTTGGGCTGGCGTTGGATCTGGTTCCGGGGGCGCCGGCAAGGCCGGACGGTTGGCCTCCTTGTTGGCTTGACTGCCATAGCCGAAACTGGCCAACACATCATTGAAATCATTCTTTACGCTGAGCCGATCACCGCTATTGTTCCAGATCGGGTTACCCCGTCCCAAATAATATCGAGTGGTGCTCGCACCCTCGCCCGTAACCATGCTGCGCGTCAATATTCGCAGCGTCGCCTTCGGAGCCAATATGCAAGTCGAGCCGAAATCAATTCGACCGGGATCTACGGCAAACACAACCAGGCTTTCCTGATAAGGTTCGCGCGCTGGGTTTTGCATAAAGACGCGCTGCGTCAGTCCGCAGCCCGTCATATCAATCGAGCGATCGGTAAGATTTGCTATCTCGACATACTCCCCTTCTCCTGCCAGGTCATTGCCGGGTGGATTGAAGGTGAAGCCGGTGATCGCCAAGTCGCCATAAGTCACCCGGGCCACGCAGTCGTTGTGGCAGTTGACGGGCCGGTCTTCAATGAGAGCTCCATTGGTTTCATAGAGACGCACCTGAACGTTAACCATGGTGGGTCCGGTGCCGGGGCCCGGGACTGGCGGCCGGACTGTCAAGTCGAACTTCCTGCCGGGTTTAAGTGGAAATCTCGGCACAGCATGCCAGTCGAAGTGTGCTTTGCCGATAATATTTGGCCCCACGATCTCGATTAATATTTCAATACCATCATATTTATTTTCGACGGTAATGGTCTTGCCCTTGGGATCGGACGCGCGCCAGCAAAGTTCACGCTTTTCTGGATAAATTTCGTAGCTGACCGGCATGGTGTTTCTCCTTGAATTGCCTGGATATCCAAGCGATGGCTGAACTCTAGAGAGAACCAAGCAGGCGCGCGTCTCCCTTGCGGCAGATGGCGCCACTGCCATTCGGCATCGGCCAAACGGCCGCAGCGCCCCTGCCTTCTGTGCGATGACGGCGGGAACAGCGCTTATCTAAAGTCGGAGAGTCAAGCCCACTTGGGGCGATGCACTTCGAAAGCGCCGAATGACTACCGAAATCGCCGTCCTGTTCTGTATCGCCGGCGGCCTCGCCTCGGGCTTGCTGGCCGGGCTGCTGGGCATAGGCGGCGGCTTGGTGGTGATGCCCTTGCTGTATGCCTGCCTGCCGGCGCTGGGGATTGCCGACGCGGCGCTGCCCGAGGTGGCGGTGGCCACCGCCTTGGCCGTCATGCTGCCGACAACCTTGAGCGCCACTTGGGCGCAGCACCGGCGCGGCGCCATCGACTGGCCCTGGGCCGCCCGCATGGCGCCGGCGACCTTGGTCGGCAGCGCGGCCGGCGCGCTGCTGGCGACGCAGCTGCAGGGCAAGGCGCTGTCCCTGCTGTTCATCGCCTATGCCAGCTGGTGCGGGCTCCGTATGCTGCTGCCGGCGGCGCGGGTGGCCGCGCCGGCGCTGCCACTGCCGGCCGGCGCTGCGCTGATGCCCGGCGCGCCGCTGGCCCTTTTGGTCGGCGGCCTGGGAGCGAGCGCCGGGCTGGGCAGTGCCTTGATCGTCGTGCCCTGCCTGTTGCGGCGCGGCCTGCAGATGAAGCACGCGGTGGCCAATAGCACCGTGCTGAACCTGCTGGTCAGCGCCAGAGGCCTGCTGTCGCTGTCACTGCCGGCGCTGCTGCTGTCTGCTCAGGCGGGGCCCACCCAATGGCTGCTGGCCGCCGGCATCGGCGTCGGTGCGGTGCTGGGCGCACCCTGCGGCGTGGCGCTATCGCACCGGCTGCCGGTGGCGCAGCTGCGCTGCGGCTTCGGCCTGGTCACGCTGTCGGCGGGCGCCGGCATGCTGATACATCTGAGCGCTGTATGAAGCCGCTGCCGCACTTGCCAAGTCCGGCGCCTTGCAGTGGAATCGCGCCCATGTGTGTTGCGATGCATGCCTTCAGCCTGTGGTCACGCCGTCTTGGCGGAGTCCTGCTTGTACTGGCCCTGCAGCAGGCGCATGCGGACGCGCCGCCCACGGTCACCGAGCTGCGCCAGGCCGAACGCGAAAGTGGCGGTGGGCGCAGCCGCGTGCAGCTGCCGGACAGCTTGCAGGCGCCGTCCAATGCGACGCCACCGCTGCGCGCCCTTTACCGGCTCAAGCTGAACTTGGCAAACCCGCCGCAGCGCCTGGCGCTGCTGGTGCCCGGCCTGAGGGCGCATGCGCGCATTCATTTCAATGGCCATCTGCTGGACGACAGCCAGGCCGACCCGCTGGCCCCGCTGCCGCGCAGCCTCGCCCGCATCCGCCTGATCGACATTCCGGTCGAGTTCGTGCGCCAGGGTGACAACCTGCTGGAGGTCGACGCCGCCGGGCGCACGCTGATCAGCCTGTCGCCAATCAGCATAGGCCCGCGCGCGGCGCTGCTGCCGGGCTACAACATGCGGGTGCTGGCGGTGGTGATCGGGCCGGCCTTCGTGGCGGCGGTGATCGCCAGCCTGGCGCTGTGCGTGCTGCTGCTGTGGGCGCGGCGGCATGATGCGCTGTATGGCTATTTTGGCCTCGGAGCGATGGGCATGGCTCTGCACAACGCCTGGTCGGTGCTGCCATCGCCGCCACTGCCGGAGCTGCACAACACCGTCTGGTGGACGGTGCTGTACACCTTCTTCGTCGCCATGCTGGTGACCTTCTGCCTGCGCTTTGCCGGCTGGCGCTGGCGCCGTTTCGAGCAGCTGCTGGCCGCGCTGCCGCTGGCCGCAGCGCCCTTGCTGTACGCGGCCGAGGCCGGCGACGCGCTCGCACAAGCGCATGGGGTTTGGCTGCTGGGCCTGGTCGGCGTGGCCGCGGTCGGGCTGGCCGCAGTGGCGCGCTATGCCTGGACACAACGCAATGTAGATGGCGCTTTGTTGTTGCTGACGGCGGGCTTGTCGGTCGCGTTTGGCGCGCGGGATAGGGCCGTGCACCAACTCGGCGAAGACAACAATCCGGTCTACCTGATGCCGTACGCGGGCCTGTTGTTCGCGATGTTGATCGCCTGGATGCTGATCGACCGCTTCGTCGCCGCCAGCCGTGCGCTGGAGCTGCTGAACCGCGATCTCGAACAGCGCGTCAGCGCCAAGAGCGCCGAGCTGGTGGGCGCCGTCGAGGCAATGCGCACCGCCAAGGAGGCCGCCGAGCAGGCCAACCGTGCCAAGACCAGCTTCCTCGCCGCCGCCAGCCACGACCTGCGCCAGCCGGTGCACGCGCTGGGTCTGTACATGGCCGCCCTGGTCGATGAGGACCTGAACCCCGCGCAGCTGGAGCTGGTGCAGCGCATGAAGGCCTCGCTGGGCTCCTTGGACACCTTGTTCAACGCGCTGCTCGACATCTCGCGCATGGACGCCGGCGCGGTCACGCCGCGTTTGCGGGCTTTTGCGCCGGCGCCGCTGCTGCACCGGCTGGCCGAGGAGTTCGCGGCGCCGGCCGCCGAGCGCGGGCTGCGGCTGTCGGTGCGCATGGCGCCCGCGCCGACTGGCCTGCACGCCTTCAGCGACCCGGTGCTGGTCGAGCAAATTGTTCGCAATCTGCTCGGCAACGCGGTCAAGTACACGCGCAGTGGCGGCGTGCTGCTGAGTTGCAGGGTGCGCGGCGCGGCGCCGTCGCGCTGCTGGCGGATTGAGGTCTGGGACAGCGGCCCCGGCATCGCTCTGGCCGATCAGGAGCGTGTCTTTGAGGAGTTCTACCAGGTCGGCAATCCCGAGCGCGACCGCCTCGCCGGACTCGGCTTGGGCCTGTCCATCGTGCGCCGCTTGGCGCAGCTGCTGGGCCACCGGCTGGCGCTGTTTTCACGGCCCGGCCGCGGCAGCCGCTTTGCGCTGGAGCTGCCTTGCACCACCGAGCCGCTGCCGCAGCGCATCAGCGACGGCCGCCAGGATGAGCTCGCCGGGCGCGTGGTGGCCGTCATCGACGACGACCCGGACGTGCGACAGGCCATGCAGCTGCTGCTCGAACGCTGGGACTGCCGGGTGCTGGCCGGTGCCGACGCCGACGAAGTAATTCGGCAGCTACATGGCATATCATCAGCGCTGCAAGCCATCGTGGCCGACTACCGCCTGCGCGGCGGCCACACCGGCATCGAGGCCATCAACATGCTGCGGGCGGCCTGCTCCGACGCGGTGCCGGCCCTGCTGGTGTCGGGCGAATCCAGCCCCGAACAATTGGCACAGATGAAAGCCAGCGGCTTTGCCTGCATGAGCAAACCGGTGCGACCAGCCCGCCTGCGCAGCTGGCTGGTCGGCGCCGCCGGCCCAACACCTGAGGAGTCGCGATGAATGTGCTGGTTGCCGACGATCACCCACTGGTGCGCGACGCGCTGTGCCGCACCATGCTGCGGGCCGAGGCGCTGGCCATCGTCCACGAGGCTCAAGACTTTGCCGGTGTGCAGGCGCAATGCGCCGCCGTCAACCCGCTGCTGGCGCTGATCGACCTGAATATGCCGGGCATGAACGGGCTGGCCGGCCTGCGTTGGTTGCGCAGCAATTTTCCGGCCATGGCCATGATTGTGGCGTCGGGGCAGGAAGACGCGCCCACCATCCGGGCGGTGCTGGCGGTCGGCGCACGCGGCTTCTTCCCCAAGTCGGCCGCGCCCGAGCTGCTGCTGCAGGCGATCCGACTGGTGCAGGCCGGCGGCATTTACGTGCCCGTCGGCGTGCTGGCCGATTTCCAAGATGGGCTGCCGCCGGCCAAGGCCGACACAGCGGGCCTGACGCCGCGCCAGCTCGACGTGCTGCAAGGCCTGCTGCGCGGCCTGCCAAACAAGCTGATTGCGCGCGAGCTGGGCCTGACCGATGGCACGGTGAAGATCCACATCGCGGCCATCCTGCGGGCGCTGCAAGCACGCAACCGCACGGAAGCCGTGGTGCGCGCACGCGCGCTCGGCATCGGCGACGGCCCCTAGCCGGCTTGCTTTTTTAATTGGGGTCAGGTTCATTTAATTGTGGTCAGGTTCATTTTTAAACGCCGGGGCGGCATTTAATTGGGGTCAGGTTCATTTTTAAACGCCGGGGCGACGTCATGCGCTCGAAATTAAATGAACCTGACCCCAATTTAAGAGGAGGCTCAGCGCACTCCGGCGTAGTCGATATAGCCTTTGTTGATCTCGCCGACTTTGCGGGTCAGTCGGTAGACGCCGCCACCCTCGCGGGTGCCGCTGCCGTCGGTATTGCCTTCGATGGTGGTCAGCAGGCCACCGGCAAGCGATTCGATCAGGCCGGTGTGACCCAGGCCTTTGCCATGATCCATGATGAACAACATGCCGGGTCGCAAAAGCCCGGGATCGGCCAGCGCGGCGCCGGCGGCAATCAGCTTGGCACCATTGCCGGGAGCGGCCTGCCAATGCTTTAGGCAGCCGCCGGTTTTCACCATGGGGTTGCGGCGGCCTAAATTCGAAGCGGCCCGCTCGAAGCACCAGTAGGTGAAGGCACAGCACCAGGAAAAGCCGGTGCCCAAGCCCACACTGGCCAAATAGGCGTCCACCGCGGGCCCGCCGTTGGAGTTGCGCGGTTGTTCGCGTACCTTGTTGGCCTCCTCGGTTTGCGCAACTTTGATCAGTTCGGCCAACAAGGGGTCGATCGCCTGCGCCTGATTTTGTGCCGCCTGCTGGCCGAACAGGACCGCCCAGGTGATGGCGCCGACCTCACCGTCTTGCTTCAACGGCCGGCCTTTGGGGTCAACATTGCGGGCCTGGAACAGCTTGACCACTTGGCGCATCTTGGGGCCGTAATTGCCGTCGGTTTCGTCCAAGCGCAGGCTGGGGTCGCTGCCGATGCCCAAATCGGCATTCAGGCGTGCTTTGAGCGCCTTGACGACAGCAACATCGGTTTCGCCGACTTTGACGATATGACCTGGGTATTGAGTGGGCATGATCTAGATCTCGGTGATGAACAAGTCCTGGCGGCCGGACCGGAATGGCACGAACCGCGCAAGAGTGTCGGCAAATCAAC
>NZ_JANNMI010000181.1:0-15726 GCF_031397715.1 Roseateles sp. | reverse complement strand
GGCTGGAGACATTGAGCTTCTTGTAGATCGACTTGATGTGGTCGTTGACGGTGAACCACTTGATGCCCATCAGGTTGGCAATTTCCTTGATGGTGAAGCCCTTGCTGAGGTAGGTCAGCACTTCGCTTTCACGGGGTGTCAGGCGCTCCCATTCCGGTGGCGGGTCGAGCACCACACTGCGCCCAGCGCTGAAAGTTGCGCTCGACGACAGGGCACCGAAACCGGAGTTCAAGGTCATGGGCCCGGAATCCCCGCTTGAGTTGGGGCGGAAGTGCGACAGCAGGCGCCGCGCAATGGCGGGTGAAAGTGGCGGCTGGCCGCGCACGATGCGCTGCAGCTCTTCCACCAACACCTCGAAGCGGTCCTCCTTCAGCAGATAGCCGTCGGCGCCGCATTGCAGGGCCGGAAACAGGTGGTCGTCATCCGAGTACAGGGTGGTGACAATTTTCAGCGCGGGCGAGCCGGCTGTCTCGGCCAAAAACTCCATGCCGTTGCCGTCCGGCAATTCCAGGTCCACCAAAATCAATTTGAAGCCGGCGTCGGGTGAAATTTCAGCCAGCTTGGCCGTATGGCGGCGTGCGCCCTCCAGATCGCCGGCCTCAGTGATTTCCATCGGATCGCTGAAACTTTCGCGCACAACTCTGCACAAGAAGCTGCGAGCAACCGGATTGTCTTCAATGATCAGTACTTTGACGGCCATAACTTGTAACGTCCAGATGGCCTGGATCCTATCTCACATCTGTTCGTTTCTTGCCCCGCGGCGGTGCAGGAAGGCAATCGTTTGTGTCTTGTTGTATGCCGACTGCGTGCCAAGTTAGGGATTGCCCGTGCAAAGTTGTTTCCGCTACGGCTTGCTGCCCGGTCTGGGCAGCAAGCGCCGATTTAGCGGAAGGAGTAGCTCAGGCTGGCGTAGAAGTTGCGGCCACGTGGGTCGGTGTAGGTCGGGTCATAGGTGGCCAAGAAGTAGTAGCCTTGGTTGGAGAAGGGCGGCTGCTTGTCGAGCAGGTTCTGCACGCCGACGCGCAGCTTCATCGCCTTGTTGACGGCCCAAGAACCCGACATGTCCCAGAGCGAATAGGCCTGCACATCGCGAGCCGGCAGCAGCGCGCTGGTGTTGGGGTTGAAGGCGGTGTTGTGGTCGGTGTAGCCCGAGTAGTAGGTGTTGCCCAGGGTCAGGCCGAAAGCGCCGATGTCCCAGTCCACCGACATGCGGTGGCGCCACTTTTGGATCACCTGATCGCTCAGGAAGCGCCCGGCATTGCTCTCGAAGGGTTCGCCGGCGCCGAACTGGCGCTCGTACTTCAGCACATAAGTGCCGTTGGCATTGGCCCGGAAGCGGCCCGCCTCACCGGCGTTGAAACGGTAGCTGACGTCCAAGTCAATGCCCGAAGTGCGCAGCTCACCCTGGTTTTCCTTTTTCAGCAAGATGGTGTCGATGAATTCACCGAATTCGTCGCGCGTGACATAGCCTTTTTCGTACTTGGCCAGGTTGCCCAGAATCACCTGCTCGGACAAATCGCTGATCACATCGGTCTTGTTGATCATCCAGTAGTCGATGCTGGCGCTCAGCTCGCGCACCGGCTCCAACACCAGGCCCAGCGAGAACTGCTTGGACTTCTCTGGCTTGAGCTTGTCATTGCTGCGCCGCTCGACCCGCCATTGGTCGGTGCAATCGGCCACCGAGAAGCCCTGCGAGACGCAGCCCGGGTCGGTCAGGAAGGCCGAGCTGGAACCGAACGAGGTCGGGCGGGTCAACTCATTGATGCTGGGCGCGCGAAAGACGGTGCCGGCCGAGCCGCGCAACATCACTTGTTTGCTGGGCTGCCAACGCGCGCCCAGCTTGGGGTTGAAGGTATTGCCCACACCGCTGTAGTCATCAAAGCGGGCGGCGAGCTGGAGCTCCAGCTCCTTGGTGAAGGGCGCATTCAGCTCGCCGTAAACGGCCGCCACATTGCGGCTGTTCGAGCTGGCCTTTGGCGAGTCGCCGCGGGAGCTGCGGTCGCCCTGGATATTGTTCGTTAGCAACAGCGCGGACGGGGTGAACTCGGTCTCCTCGCGGCGGAATTCGGCGCCAAAGGCCGCACCCAGCGCGCCGCCGCCCAATTGCATCAACTCGCCGCTGAATTTGGCGTCCACGGTGGTGGTTGTGCCCTTGGAGCTGCGCGCGGTGTCCAGCACCTTGATGCTGCTGAGCAAGTCTTGGCCGGCCTGCGGTGACTTGCCGAACGGATTGATCTGGCCAGTACGCACGCCCGCCACGAACTTGTCGTACAAAAAGTAGCCGTCCTTCATGGCGTCGTCGGTCTTGTTGACGGCGCGGTTCAGCGCCAGGTCGTAATCCCAAGTTCCCAGTGAACCGCTGACCCCGGCGACGATGCGCTCGGCATCGCTGGTGACCTCGTTGCTGCGGTTGCCGCCCTCGGTAACGCGCTGGCGCACGTCGACCGTGCCGCCGAAGGGCAGCGGTTTGGGCAAGAAGGGGTTGATCGCGGCGGTGGGCACGCCCGTGATCTCGATCGGATTCGGGCTGGCCACATACAGGGTCTTGGTCTTGCTCTTCAAGACCTCGGCGAACAGCTGGGTGTCCTTGTTGAGCTGGAACACGCCGCGTCCCAGAAAGGCCGCCTTGTCCGACTCGGGATAGAGCTCGGTGTCCTGCATATAGTCAAAGCTGCAGGCCTCGGACAAATTGTCCTTGGCGTAGACGGTGGCCGGTGGGTTGCAGGCCGGTGCGTACAAATTGATGGTGCGCTGGGTGAAGGGCTTGCCAGCGAAGGTGAAGCCGGCCGCAGTCAGTGCATCGAGTTGCACTTTGCGCGGGGCGGCGCGGCTGGCCAAGCGGATATTGCCGGGGAAGGTGCGGCTCGACATATAGAACGGCAGCGTGGTCGCCAGTGGCCGGTCTTGCAAGAACTCGCGCTCGGTGCTGCGCAGATTGCCGAGCTTTTGCACATCGATCACGCCGAAGACATTGAAGCGGTCCTTGGTCAAATCGCCAAAGCCGCCGCCCACCGAGGCGGCGGTCTTGTCGGCGCCGCCCTCTTGGGTGCGCGAAGCGTAGACATTGATGTCGGCGCCGCGGTAGTCCTTGCGGGTGATGAAGTTGATGACGCCGCCGATCGCGTCGGTGCCGTAGATGGCGGAGGCGCCGTCTTTCAAAATCTCGACCCGCTCGATAGCACCCGCGGGGATGTTGTTCAGGTCCACGCCGGAGTTGTCGCCGGGCGAGGCGAAGTTGGCCATGCGCCGGCCGTTCAACAGGATCAAGGTGCTGGACACGCCGATGCCGCGCAGATTGGCGCCGTTGAAGCCGCGCTGGCCGCCGGTGCTGTCGGTGATGCTGGCGCCATCGGTCAAGCCGGCGGTGTTGCCGCTGATCGAGCGCATGATTTCGGCCGCCGTGGTGGCGCCGGTCTTGTCGATGTCGGCACGCTTCAAGGTCTGCACCGGCAGTGCGGTTTCGCCTTCGATGCGCTTGATGCTGCTGCCGGTGACGTCAACACGTTCCAGCTTGGTTTCTTGGGCTTGTGTCTGCAGGCTGAGGCTGCCGGCGACCAGCAGCGTGGCGGCTTGGGCCAAGCACTTGAGCTTGAAGGTTTGCGGCATGCGGGGGTGGGTCATGGTGGTGTGGCCTGGTTGAACTGAAGGGGTGTTAGCAGGGGACGCAAAAAGAAAATTCGAGGCTGCGGCGCTGGTGTCATTGGGAAACAGCAGGTTTGCGCTGGTGGCCTTGGATTGCACTCTAGAAGCACCCCAGTCGACTTGCCTATGGGGTTTTGGCGCGGCGGTCGCTTGTGCGCAAGTCCATGTCGCTTGGCCGCAAACCCCGATGAATGCGCACAACAGCGCTTGCGTTGATGCGACATGCTTTTGCGCATTGAGGTCAAACTGGTGCTTTCTGGGGCCATACCCGCTGGCGATTACGCGCCGCCGCTGACAGACTGGCGGCATGCGATTCAAACCACTCATTTATGCGGCCGCCGCGGCGCTGCTGGCGGCGGCACTGCCCATCGCCGCCGCTACCAGCGCTACCAGCGCTAACAGCGCGGCCAAGGCACCGCTTAATTTGCCCGGCACGGCCATCATCATTGGCGGCGCGCTGAAGTACGACAACGACGCGGTCTGGCGGCGTATCGTCGAGGCCGCCGGCGGGCCCGGCGCGCGCTTTGCCGTGTTGGCCACGGCGGCGGCCAACCCTGAGCGCAGCGCGGCGCAGATCGTGGCCGCCTTGAATGCGCAAGGCGCGCGTGCCGAGGCCATTCCGGTCGCGCCGCGCCTCAAGGGTGTGGACCTGCAGGCCAGCTTGAACGACCCCGCTTTGCTGGCCAAGGTCAGCGGCGCACAAGCGGTGTTCTTCTCCGGTGGTGCGCAGGAGTTGATTGTCGACAGCTTGCAGCCCGGCGGGGAGCCGACCGCGATGCTGAAGGCGATTTGGTCGGTGTTCAACCGGGGCGGTGTGGTGGCGGGTACCAGTGCGGGCGCTGCCGTCATGAGCACGACGATGTTTCGCGACGCGCAAGACGCACTGAAGGTCATGAAAGGCGATCTGCGCCGGGGCAAGGAACTCGATCGAGGCCTGGGATTCGTTGGGCCTAACTTGTTTATCGATCAGCATTTTTTGAAGCGCGGCCGCATCGGCCGCATGCTGCCGCTGATGCTGGCCGAGGGTTACAAACTGGGCCTGGGTGTTGAGGAAAACAGCGCCGCCCTGCTGCGCGGTGACGAGATGGAGGTGATCGGCGCCAAGGGCGTGCTGCTGGTGGATCTCAGCCAAGCCAGCAGTGACCCCGCGCTTCCCGGCTTCAATATCCGCAACGCCCAGCTCAGCTATCTGGACCGCGGCGACCGGCATAACTTCAGCACCGGGCTGACCACAGCGTCGGCGCAAAAGCTTGCCGGCCATGCGATTGACCATACGGCGGCCGACTTCAAACCGTTTTTCAGCAATCAGCCCTTTTTTCTCGATATCTTGGGCGACAACGCCATCGTCAATGCGATGAGCCATTTGCTGGACAGCCCCCATGCAGAGTTGCTGGGCGTGGCCTTCAGTGGCCGCGGCTTGACGGGCGAGCCGCAACCCGACCTGGGTTTTGAGTTCCGCCTGCACAAGGGCGAGGGCAGCCGGGGCTGGTTCAGCGGCGCGATGGGCGGTGAGGACTACACCGTGCTGCGCCTGCGCCTTGACGTGCAGCCGGTGCAAATCAAGCGGCCGTTTTACACCCCATTGGCGATCCCGAGCACCCGCACTGGCAATGGCACCAAGATCAACACCAGCGCGGGCCGGGTCCAAGACTTGAAGGACGATTGATGCTGACCCGCTATCACCCCCTGACGCCCGCCAGTGCCGGCACCGCACGGCAGTTGCGCAGCCTGCATTTCGGCCGCACTGAGAGCGGCCGCAAGGTCTATATTCAGGCCTCTTTGCATGCCGATGAAGTGCCGGCCATGCTGGTGGCGCAAGCGCTGCGCGAACGGCTGTTGGCGCTGGAGGCGGGCGGGCTGATTGCCGGCGAGATCGTGCTGCTGCCGATGGCCAATCCGATCGGCTTGGCGCAGGAGATGCAGGGCGCCTTGTGCGGCCGCTTTGACATGGGCACCGGCATCAATTTCAACCGCCATTACCGCCACCTGACGGCCGAGCTGATCCCGCTGTTGACGCCGCTGCTGGGTGCTGACGCGGCCGAGAACACCCGCTTGATTCGACGGGCCTGCCTGGACTTGCTGGCCGCCGGCCCGGCGCAAACCGAAACCGAGCGGCTCAAGCAGATTTTGCAAACGCTGGCGATGGACGCCGACATCGTGCTGGACCTGCACTGCGACAACCAAGCGGTCATGCATGTCTACACCGGCACGCCGCTGGCCGCGGCGGCGCAGCCGCTGGCGCGCTTGCTTGATGCGCAGGCCTTGCTGCTGTCGCGCGTCTCGGGCGACGACCCTTTTGACGAAACCGTGGCGCGCATCTGGTGGGAGCTGGCCGAACATTTCGGCCCTGATCGGCCGGTGCCGCTGGCTTGCTTTGCCGCCACGGTGGAGCTGCGCGGCGAGCTGCAAGTGGAGCCGGCGCTGGCCGAGCAAGATGCGCGTGCCTTGCTGGAGTTTTTGCGTCAGGCCGGTCATATCGAGGGCCCCGCCGACGCCGAGCTGCAAGGCAGGGCCGCGCTGTGCGAGGCCACGCCGCTCGAAGGTGTGGAGCCCATCAGCGCGCCGCACAACGGCATCTTGGTGTTTTGCAAAGCGCCCGGGGACTGGGTGCTGGCCGGCGAAACGGTGGCCGAAGTCATTGACCCCTTGACCGATCAGCGCAGCCTGCTCTGCGCCAGCGTGGCCGGCCGGCTGTTTGCCAGGGTCTCAAGGCGTTATGCCACAGCCGGCATGCGGGTCTGCAAGGTCGCCGGCACCCAAGCTTTTCGCAGCGGCAAGCTGCTGTCGCTTTGATTTCTCTGTCCACTGAGCTTCATGTCAAAACTAAAATTTCCGAACACCTTTGTGCTGCTGTTCAGCCTCTTGGCCTTGATCGCGCTGGCGACTTGGGTGGTGCCCGGCGGCAAGTACGAGACACAGCTGATCGCCGGCAAGACCGTCATCACGGCCGACTCCTTCCACGCGGTGCCGAGCAACCCACAAGGCCCGGTCGCGCTGCTGATGGCACCGATCAAGGGCTTTGTCGAAGCCGCGCTGATCATCGGCTTTGTGCTGATCGTTGGCGGCGCGTTTTCGGTCTTGCAGCGTACCGAGGCAATTGATTCGATGATCAAATCGGTGGCCCGCGCGCACACCCATTCCGCCTGGGTTCGGGTGGCCATTATTCCGGTCTTTGTGACCATGTTCTCGCTCGGCGGCGCCACCTTTGGCATGGCCGAAGAGGCGATCCCCTTTGTGCTGATCTTCATCCCGCTGGCGCTGGCACTCAAATACGACAGCATCGTCGGGGTGGCGATTCCCTTTGTCGGCTCGCAGATCGGTTTTGCCACCGCCTTCTTGAACCCCTTCAACGTCGGCGTGGCGCAAAGCATTGCCGGCGTGCCGATGTTCTCGGGCTTGGGCTACCGGCTGCTGTGCTGGGCGATCGCCACCGCGCTGACGATTGCCTTCTTGATGTGGTACGCCGCCCGCATCAAACGCACGCCTGAGCTCAGCCCTTGTTACGAGATGGATCAGGAAAAGCGCAAGACGCTGAACACCGCCGACTTTGAGAGCTTTGCCGGCATGACGGCGCGCCACAAGCTGGTGCTGAGCCTGTTTGTGGCCACGCTGGCGGTGATGATTTTTGGGGTGGTCAAGTTCGGCTGGTATATCGAGGAAATCGCCGCGCTGTTTTTGCTGATGGCAATCACCGTGGGCGTGGTCGGGCGGCTCAATGCCGACGAGTTTGTGGGCAGCTTCCTGGCTGGCGCCAAAGATCTGGTCGGCACCGCCTTGGTGATCGCCTTGGCCAAGGCCACCGTGGTGCTGATGCGCGATGGTCACATCATCGACACCATGCTGCATGCGCTGGTGCCCTTGGTCGAATCCAGCAGCCCCATTTTTGCGGCGCAGAAGATGTTTCTGATCCAGTCGGTGATCAACTTTTTCATCCACTCGGGCACGGGCCAAGCCGCGCTGACCATGCCCATCATGGCGCCGCTGGCCGATTTGGTCGGCGTGAGCAGGCAGACCGCCATCCTGGCCTTTCAGTTTGGCGAGCTGACGACGCCGGTGATCCCCACCTCGGGCATCACGGTCGGCGTGTTGGCGCTGGCCGGCATCCCGTGGACAAAGTGGGCGCGCTGGATGATCCCGCTGCAGCTGATGTATTTGGTGATGGCGCTGGTGTTGCTGGCCGTGCCTTCGATGATCAATTGGCAGTGAGGCAGTTTTGCTGATGGCTCAATTACAGTGCAGCGGTGAATAGCCAGAGCCTTTGTGTCGCTGAACCAGTGTCCCAGTCGCCCAAAGCGCCTGACTTGCGGCGCTGCGCCTTGCTGTTGCTGCCGGGTTGCTCGTTATTGGCGCTGGCCGGCGTCTTGGAGGCGCTGCAGGCGATCAATGACTTGCAGGGCGATGCACGTTATGTGGCTGAGTTGAGCTCGGCCGAAGGCGGCGCGGTGAACTGCGGTTTGCTCGCCTTGCCCACGCTGGCGCTGACCGAACAAAGGGCTTGGGCCGCGGTGTTTTTACTCAGCGGTGAAGGGGCAATGCCCAGCCAAGCGCTGCTGCAATGGCTGCGTGAGCAGGCTGCCGCAGGTATCACGCTGGCCGGCGTGGACGGCGGCAGCGCGGTGCTGGCCGAGGCCGGCTTGTTGCTGGGTGAGCGCGCCACCGTCAACACCCACCTGGCCGAGGCGCTGGCGGATGAATTCCCGGACGTGGTTTGGAGCGGCAATGTCTGGGAAATCAACGCCGACGCGTCCCGCATGAGCTGCGCCGGCGGCAGCGCCAGCTTGGATTTGATGGTTGCCTGGTTGGGCCGCACGCACGGCGAGCGCTTGGCGCAAGACCTGACCCTCAGGCTGGGGCTGGAGCGTGCACGCGGGCGCGATGAGCGCCAGCGCCGCCCGGTGGCCGAGCAGCGCGGCGGCAGCCCCAAGCTGGCCGAAGCGCTCAGCCTGATGGAGGCCAATCTGGCCGAGCCGCTGCCGACCGAGGACGTGGCGCGCCTGGTGGGCGTGTCGCGCCGGCAGCTGGAGCGGCTGTTCAAACAGCATCTGGACGCCTTGCCCTCGCGCTACTACCTGGAGCTGCGGCTGAACCGGGCGCGCCGTTTGCTGCAGCAAAGCGGTCAGTCGATTTTGCAGATTGGCCTGTCCTGCGGCTTTTCGTCCGGCCCACATTTTTCCAATGCCTACAAGGCGCACTTTGACAAGACGCCGCGCGAGGAGCGCAGCCAGCGCGCCATCGCCTGGCGCCGACCTGCTGGAGACCCGCCATGAACCCCCGAGATTTGTTGCTGCGTCCGGTCGCTATCGGCGACCTGCCGGCGCTGGAACGCATCGCTGCGGCCAGCGAGCATGGCATCAGCTCGCTGCCTAACGACCAAGCCAAGCTGCGCGCGCGGATTGAGCGCTCGGTCGATGCGTTTGCCAGCCTGGACGATGCCAGCGGTGAAGAAACCTATTTGTTTGTGTTGGAGGACCTGGCGCGCGCTGAGGTGGTGGGCAGCAGCGGCATCGCGGCCAGCGCTGGTTTTCATGACCGTTTTTACAGCTATCGCAATGAGTTTGTGGTGCATGCAAGTGCGGCCTTGGGTGTCAGCAATCGCCTGCATACGCTGCACCTCTGCCATGACTTGAGCGGCTACACCTTGCTGACCTCGTTCTACATCGACCCGGCCTACGCCCATGGGCCGGCGCCGCAGCTGCTGTCGCGCGCCCGGCTGCTGTTCATCCTGCAGTTTGCCGAGCGCTTCAATGAACGCATCGCGGCCGAGAACCCGGGCTTGGCCGACCAAGCCGGCCAAAGCCCGTTTTGGGACGCCGTGGGGCGGCGCTTTTTTGACATGGACTATCCGCAGGCTGAAGTCCTGACGGGCGGACGCAACAAGGCATTTATCGCCGACTTGATGCCGCATTCGCCGATCTATGTGCCCTTGCTGCCCGAGGCCGCGCAATGGGCGATCGGCCAGCTGCACCCGGTCGGCGAGCTGCCTTTTTCTATCCTGCAGGACGAGGGTTTTGATGCCGACACCTATATCGATATTTTTGACGGCGGCCCCACGGTCGAGGCCAATCTGGGCCTGTTGCGCAGCGTGCGGCATGCACGCCGGCTTGCGGTGCAGGGCGCGGCGATGAACGCGGGCGAGTCGGTCTGGCATTTGGCGGTGAGCGCGGATCGGGGCGACTTTCGAGCGGTCTTGTGCGAGTTGCCGCTGGCGGCGCAAACGGTGGCGCCCGCGCACGAGTTGGCCTTGCGCTTGGGCCAAGGCGCAGGCGACCAGATCTTGACCACGCCCTTGTGGCCCGAGCCGGACGAGTCGGTCGTGCGGGGGCGGCCATGACACAGGCCAACACGGACGATCAATTGCTTGTGCGCACTCTGCTGCCCAGCGACGCGGCCACCGTCAAGACTTGGCGTAACCAGACCGGTGTGCCGCTGAGCTCGGCCGCTATGGATAGCGGTAGCGGTGAGGGTGAATGGCTGATCCTGGCCGACGCGGCTTCGACCCAGCCGCTGGCCTGTCTGCGCCTGGTCCCGCATCTGGGCCTGCAAATGCCGCGCTACAGCTACCATGTCGGCCGCGTGGTGCATGCCGCTGTGGAGTTAGGCCTGTATCGCAGCCAGACCACCTTGCTGCTGGGCAATGACCACAGCGCAGAGAGCGAGTTGGCCGATATGGCCTACGCGCCCGGCTTGAGCGACGCGGCCAAAATCAATGCTCAGGTGCGGCTGATCCAGGCGGCCTTGCAGCGTGTTCAAGCGCAGCCGGCACGGTTTGGCGAGCGGCTCATTGTCGAGTTGGCCGGGCCGCGTGATCAAAGCGGCGACGCACCGTTCTGGCAAGGGCTGGGCGCGCATTTCTATGTCGGCGACCCGGCCGCTGCACAGACAAAATTCGGCGACGCATGGCGCAGCCATTTGGCGGCGCTACTGCCGCGCCAGACGCTCTATCTGTCCTTCCTGAGCGAATGCGCGCAGGCGGCCATGGGCAAGGTTGGCGACAACGGTCAGCCTGCGGCGCAGGCCCTGGCAGCCTGCGGATTTGGTTTTTCCCAGCATGTGCGCATCGATGATGGCGGGCCGGTGTGGGAGCGGCGGCTGCGTTGAATCTGTGTTGGTGACTAGGCCGCCAAACACACCTGGTTGCGCCCGCCGGCCTTGGCACGGTAAAGCGCCTGATCGGCTTGGTCGACCAGTTCCTGAGCCAGCAGCCGCGAGTCACCGCTGAGATGGCCCTTGGGCAGCATGGCCAGACCGATCGAGACGCTGACGGGCAAGGCCTCACCTTGGGGCAGCGCCAACAAGGGGCTGGCGGCAATGCTCAGGCGTATGCGCTCGGCGATCTCGCGTGCATGCTGGGCGGGCGCCTGCGGCAGCAGGACCACAAACTCTTCGCCGCCGAAACGCGCCACCGTGTCGCCGACGCGCAACTGGCCCTGGATGATGTGGGCAACGCCCTGCAGCACCACATCGCCGGCGCCATGACCGAAGCGGTCGTTGACCGACTTGAAATGGTCGAGGTCGAGGAACAGGCAGGCCAGATCATGTTGATAGCGGCGCGCTTGGCTGACCTCGATCTGGCAGCGATGCTCGAAATAGCGGCGGTTGTGCACGCCAGTCAACATATCGCTGAGGCCGGCCAGCTTCAGTCGCTCGTGGTTCAAGGCATTGTCCAGGCAGACCGACACGATGGCCGCCAGCCGTTCTAGCAATTGGGTGCCGGCCTTGCTGTCATAGCGACTCGGGTCGGTGCTGCCGAAATGCAGGCTGCCGATCAGCTCGCCATGCCGGCTCAGCGGCAACAGCGCCACCGAGGCCAGGGCCGGCGAGGGCGTGCCGAACAGCGGCCGGTGCAGGGTTTCGACGAAGGGCCCAAGTGTCGGCCGCGCCAAGTCCGGGAACAGCGGCGCAATCGGAGCCAAGCTGTGCAGCAGGGTCAGGCCATCGAGCTGGGCCCGCTCGGCCTCGTCGTCGCGCGAGCGTTCGGCCTCCAGCATGGCGCTGGTTTCCTGGTCGCGGTCCAGCAGGGCCAGCGTCACACAGTCGACGCCGAAGCTCTGCCGGTACTCGCTCAAAAGCAGGCGCAGCAAACCGGCCATCGAGCGCGCGCCAATCAGGCGGTGCTCCAGCTGCTCGAAGCGCCGCATCTTGTCTTCGTTATTGCGAGCCTCGCGCAGCAGCGATTCCAGCTGCTGGCGCAGCATCAAGTTCTCGGCCGCAAGATCGCTTTGGTCCATCGGGTGGCAATGGTTCTGAAGGTTATTGCGCCAATGACATCCGCGCTGGGGCTGACTGTAGCTGTTTAAGCTCAGCCGATCTGGCGGAGTTGCGCCAACTCGTCTTGCAGGCTGCGCACCTGCTCTTTGAGTGCCTTGTTCTCGACGTTCAGTTCGGCCAGCGAGCTTTGCAGCAGTTGCAGCTGGGCTTCGCGGTTACGTTGATCAGCGTCGCCTTCTGGGCCTCCTTCACTCGCGCTATCAGCTAGCTTTGGCGCACGCGCTCCGCCCTTGCTTTCACGCACGCGCTTGGCGGCTTGCTGCAATTCCTTCTTGCCGCCGGCCACCGCCGCGACCTGCTCGTCATGCCCGAGGCTGGACACTGCAGCCGCCGCGTTGATCGAGATCGTGCCGGCCTTGACCGCCTGCACCAGCTCGGGCGCGGCGCTCTTTTGAATTTTCTCGATCTGCACCACGGTATTGCTGCTGATGCGCGCCGCCTTGGCCACGCCTTCGCGGCTGGTCAAGGGCTGCTCCTGCGCGGTGGCGGCTTTGGCGTCGGCGCTGATTTCGGCCGCAAACTCGCTGCCAATGCCTGCGCCGGCCTCGGCCAGCGCGCTCACTGCGGCCTGGGCGCGTTCCGCCGTGATTTCTTTCTTGCGCAGCGCCAACACGCCGCGCTGAAAGTCCGACAGGCTGCGCCGCCCGAGGTGCTGGTCAATCATCCACAGATGCACGTCTTCCATCGACTTGAAGCGGCTGTTCTGCACCGTATTGAAGGGCAGGCCATGCTGTTGGCAGATGCCGTAGCGGTTGTGGCCGTCCACCAAGATGTCGCCCCACAGCACCAGCGCGTCGCGGCAGCCTTCGCTGAGGATGCTGCGCTCCAGCGCCTGGTGTTCCTCGGGCGTCAAGGGGTCAATGTAGATGCGCAGTTCTTCGAGGACGGTGATGTTCATGGGGCTGTTTGGATCTGGTCGGGGCGGGCGCGCATTCTAGAGGCAGGGACGGATTCGGCCGCCTTGAGCTCTGCCGGTGCCGCCATGCAATTTGGGAGCTGGCTCTAGGAAAGTCAGGCTTTTTGGCCTGATTTGGGTATCGCTCTCTAGGGCTTTGCCGGGAAACTGCGGTCATCGCCGGGGCTTTGCAAAAGCTGATTGGCGAGCTTCATTAACCCCAAAGAGAAAGCAAACCATGAACAAGCCGACCCTGAGCACCACCACCCTGGCCGCCATCGACAACTACGCCCGCGCCGCCAGCTTGACCGTCAAGGCCTACCGTGCCGGCAGCAGCCGTTTGCTCGACGGTGTCAGCCATGGTCTGCAAACCCAGGTCTACAGCCGCAGCGTCAAGTTGGCACCCAATTTGACCGGTGCGCTGAGGCAGTTGCGTGACAGCCTGAACGAGATCATCGAAGGCGGTGTCGGCAAGCTGAGCAGCGGCAGTGAGCGGGTCATCAAGACCGGCTCTGCCAAGGCTCGCGTCGGCGTCTCCCGCGTGGCCGGTTTCAGCGCCAAGGTCAAGAGCCCACTGCTGGTTCGCAGCCTCAGCACAGCGGCTCGTTTGAGCATGCCGGGTGCGCGCGCAGCGCTGGCGGTGTCGGCCGGTTTGGTCGAAGGTGCAGGGCGTTTGCAGCGCTTGGCCGGCGGCTCGGTGACGGTCAAGAAGACCGCTCGTAAAACAACTGTCCGCGTCAAGCGCAGTCTGGCCAGCCAGGTCGAGGCTAAAGTCGCAGCAGTGCCCAAGAAGGTCGCGGCGGTCAAACAAGACGCTGATAAGGCCGTGGTGGCGGCCAAGCGTCGTGTGCGCAAGGTTGCGGCCGCTGTGACTGCATAAACTTTCCAAGACAGCTGCCGCCCGGCTGAGCCGGCGCGAGGGCAGGTCATCGACGGGGCCTTGATTGTTGGATTCAATCAAGGCCTTAGTTTTGTCCGCTTACTTTGTATCCAGACGTAAAGTCGGTGCACGCCAGCCCTCGCTTGCGCGTTGAGCAATCAACGATTAACTGCTGGAGTCGGCGATGAAACGAATAGTTTTGACAGTTTTGAGTGGTATGGGCTTATCGTTGGCGACGTCGGCTCAAGCCACCGATGTGGGCGTGTCCATCAGCGTAGGTCAGCCGGGCTTCTATGGCCAGATCGACATCGGCCGCATGCCTCAACCGCGCCTGATCTATGCGCAGCCGGTCATCATTGAGCGTGTCACCGTGCAACCAAGTCCGGTCTATTTGCGAGTTTCACCGGGGCACGAGAAGAACTGGCGCAAGCATTGCAAGCATTACGGGGCCTGTGGCCAGAACGTCTACTTTGTACGTGACGACTGGTACCGCGATGTCTATGTTCCCCGCCACCAGGGTCGCGACCTAGACCGCGACCATGACCACGATCAAGGGGAGCGGGGGCATGGCAAGAACAAGAATAAGGACAAGGGCAAAGGCAAGGACCATGATTGACCGCTTGCCGGGCTGGCTCAAGGCGGATTTACTCCGGCCTTAGCCAGCATGGCGTGCAGCAGCACATTGCAGCCGGCCTCCAGATGGGCCGGCTTGGCGTCTTCAATCTCGTTGTGGCTGATGCCGTCCTTGCAGGGAATAAAAATCATGCCGGCCGGTGCCATACGCGCCATATAGACGGCGTCATGGCCGGCGCCCGAAACGACTGGCATCTGTGAATAGCCCAAGTCGCTGGCGGCCTTGGCCACTGCGGCGATGCAGTCGGCATGAAAGGGCTGAGCTGGGTAATGCGACACCAACTCAATCTGAATAGGCAAGCCGCTGGCGGCGCTCAGGCGCTCGGCGCAGGCCTTGATGTCGGCGTCCATTGCTTCGACCAGCTCGTCCGAGCTATTGCGCAAATCGATGCTGAACTTGACCCGTCCGGGGATCACGTTACGGCTGTTCGGATGTACCTGCACCATGCCGACCGTGCCGCGTCCATGTCCTTTTCCATCAGGTGGGTGCCTGTGTGCCACCGCCACCACCTCCAGCATCAGCTGGGCGGCAACCTGCAGCGCGTCGCGGCGCAGCGCCATCGGCGTCGGCCCCGCGTGCGCCTCCATGCCGGTGACCGTGCAGTCATACCATTTGATGCCCAGCACGCCGGTGACCACGCCGATGGTGATGTCGTGATCCTCCAGCACCGGGCCTTGCTCGATATGGGTCTCGAAATAACTGCCTATTGCGTGGTCGCCCGGCTCTTCGCTGCCGATATAGCCGATGCGTTCCAGCTCGCTCTTGACCGTCAGGCCGTCGGTGTCGGTGGCCGCGTAGGCCTTTTCCAGCGTGAAGGCCTTGGCAAACACGCCCGAGCCCATCATCACCGGCACGAAGCGGCTGCCTTCCTCGTTGGTCCAGAAGGCGACCTCGATCGGCGCCTCGGTCTGGATGCCGTGGTCGTTGAGCGTGCGCACCACTTCGATGCCCGCCAGCACGCCGTAGTTGCCGTCGAACTTGCCGCCTGTCGGCTGGGTGTCGATGTGGCTGCCGGTGACGATCGGCGGCAATGCGTTGTTGCGCCCGGCGCGGCGCAGGAAGCCGTTGCCGATCTTGTCGATGGTCACCGTCATGCCGGCCTCGCGCGCCCAGCGGCTGACCAGGTCGCGGCCCTGCTTGTCCAGGTCGGTCAGCGTCAGGCGGCACACGCCGCCTTTGGGTGTGGCGCCGATCTTGGCCAGTTCCATCAACGCGGCCCAAAGGCGCTCGCCGTCGATGCGCAGCTTGGAAATATCAACCTTGACCTTGGTGTCCATGATCGCGCTCCTTTCAGCGTGAAACCGCCGTCGGCGCCAGGGCCTGCGTGCGCCGCTTCGCCGCGTCGAAGTTGGCGCCGAAGGGCGGGCGCTTCAGGTAGCGACCCGCGCCCTGCACGGCGCGCAACTC
>NZ_JANNMI010000253.1:0-17933 GCF_031397715.1 Roseateles sp. | reverse complement strand
TGTTGGCGCCGACCGAATATTGAGCCACTTTTAGGGGTTGTGCCGACCCAAAATTGAGCCAGGTGTTTCACCTACTCTGCTGCTTTTTTAAGCGGCGGGGTGCAAGGAGTGATCACCATGGACATGATTGGCAAGATCCGGCGTTTGCATAGCCGAGACAAGAAGTCGAAGCGCGAGATTTCTCGCACAACGGGCATCGCCCGCAACACGGTGGCGAAGTGGCTGGATGCCCCGTCGCCGTCAACTTGCCCCAAGTACCGCCGAGCCGAGCAGCCCAACAAGCTGACCGCTTTCCACGAGGCGATCAAGTTGGCTTTGAAGGCCGACGCGCATCGTCCCAGGCATGAGCGCCGTACGGCCCGGGCCTTGTTCGCCGAGGTCAAGGCCGCCGGTTACGAAGGCGGCTATTCACGCCTCACCGACTTCATCCGCGAATGGCGGCTGGGCGTTGGCCAGGCCGCTTTGGTGAATGCCTTTGTGCCGCTGTCGTTCGAATTGGGCGAGGCGTTCCAGTTCGACTGGAGCGAAGAGGGTTTAGTGATCGGCGGCATTTACTACCGTCTGCAGGTCTCGCATATGAAGTTATGTGCCAGTCGGGCGTTCTGGCTCGTCGCCTACCCGAGCCAGGGTCACGAGATGCTGTTCGATGCCCATACGCGCAGCTTTGCAGCCTTGGGCGGCGTGGCCAAGCGCGGCATCTACGACAACATGAAGACGGCCGTGGACAAGGTCTTGAAGGGCAAGGGCCGGGTCGTCAACGAGCGCTTCGGGGTGATGTGCGCGCACTATCTGTTCGACCCCGACTTTTGCAATGTGGCCTCGGGCTGGGAGAAAGGCGTGGTTGAGAAGAATGTGCAGGACAGCCGGCGGCGCATCTGGATTGATGCCGCCCAGCAGCGCTTTGGCTCCTTCGTCGAGCTCAATGTCTGGTTGGCGGCGCGCTGCCGGACGTTGTGGGATGAGGTTCGGCACCCGGTGCATGAGCAGTTCAGCGTGGCCGAGATGCTGGAGCATGAGCGCTTGCACCTGATGCCAATGCCCGCAGCGTTTGATGGTTACGTTGAGAAGCCATCGCGGGTGAGCAGTACCTGCTTGGTGACGATGGCGCGCAATCGCTATTCGGTGCCCTGCGAGTGGGCCGGCCAGCGGGTCAGCGCCAGGCTGTATCCGAACCAGGTCGTCGTGGTGGCGGATGACGCCGTGGTGGCCCGGCACGAGCGGCTGTCGGACCGTGGGCAGACCCGCTACGACTGGCAGCACTATGTGCCGCTGCTGGAGCGAAAGCCCGGTGCCTTGAGAAACGGCGCACCGTTCAGCGATCTGCCCGAGCCGCTGCAGAAGCTGCGCCGGGGCTTGCTGCGCGAGGACGGCGGTGATCGCGTGATGGCGCGAGTGCTGGCCATCGTACCGAAGGCGGGGCTGGAGAACGTCTTGGTGGCGGTGGAATTGGCGTTGGAGAAGCTGCCGCCGTCGGGGCGCGTCAGCGTGGAGCATGTGATCAATGTGCTGAGCCGCTTGAATGAGCCGGCAGCACCGGCGCCCGTAGACGGCGTGTTGCAGGTCACTAAGCCGGTCTGCAGCGACACCGAGCCGTATGACCGCCTGCGCGACAAGCTAGGCAGCGAGGAGGTGCACCATGAAGCGTGATGTGGTGGTCGAGCTCAAGCAACTGCGCTTGAACGGCATGGCCGGCGCCTGGGCTGATTTGCTGGAACAAAGCGAGAGCGGTGGCGCAGAGCTTGGCGGTGGAGCCGGGCCGCAGAATTCGCGCTGGCTGCTGGAGCATTTGCTGCAAGCCGAGGCCGCCGACCGGGCGCTACGCTCGGTCAGCCACCAGATGCATGCGGCCAAGTTCCCGCTCCACCGCGACCTAGCCGGCTTCAACTTCGATGGCACCGAGGTGGACCATAAGCTGATCCTTCAGCTGACCGAAGCGAAGTTCACTGAGGCTGCGCATAACGTCGTGATGGTGGGTGGACCCGGCACCGGCAAGACGCATCTGGCCATCGCCATCGGCGTGGCCGGCATCACCAAACATGGCAAACGCGTGCGCTTCTATTCGACGGTTGATCTGGTCAACGCGCTGGAGCAGGAGAAGGCGCAAGGCAAGGCCGGGCGCATCGCCACCAGTTTGTTGCGGATGGACTTGGTCATTCTTGATGAACTGGGCTACTTGCCCTTCAGCCAAGCCGGCGGGGCCTTGCTGTTCCATTTGCTGAGCAAGCTGTACGAGCACACCAGCATCCTGATCACAACCAACCTGGACTTCGCCGAATGGTCCAGCGTGTTTGGCGACGCGAAGATGACCAGAGCGCTGCTGGACCGGCTCACGCATCACTGCCACATCGTCGAGACCGGCAACGAAAGCTACCGCTTGCTGCACAGCTCAGCGGTCGCGAAGACCCGCATCAAGGCCAGGGAGCAAGCCCGCAAAGGCGGCAAGACGGAACCGCCGGAAGAGGCTAAAACGGACTGATTGAGAACCAGCTTCAGCACACGAAGGAGGTCAAGCAAGAGCCACAAGACCTACACTTATCCACAGCCGGGCTTCAAAAGCCGGCACGTTTGCCTGGCTCAATATTCAGTCGGCACGGTGGCTCAATATTCGGTCGGCGCCAACATCCCAGGTGGTCACACAGTTATCAAACGGGGATGGTTCCCGGATGGGGAGGGTGCCAAACTGTAGAAACGCACTGTAGAAATGAAAAAAGCCTGAAGAGCTAAGTCATTGATTTGACTCACTTTTCAGGCTTTCTTGACTACTGGCGGAGAGGGCGGGATTCGAACCCGCGGTGGGGATAAACCCACACACGCTTTCCAGGCGTGCGACTTAAACCGCTCATCCACCTCTCCGAAGCCTTCCATCATAGCGCACTTTTACGGGAATTCGACCCGCTCAAGGGGCTTGGAATGGCTAACTGCCTACCTACTCGGGTCGAATTTGTCATTCTTTGGGCTCAAACCTTGGGGGCGGCGCCCTTCATCAAGGCCATGGCCGTGCCGATCAGGCCGGCGACTTCACTCATATTGCCCGGCACGATCATGGTGTTGTTGGCCTTGGCCAAGAGAGCGAAGGCGTCCACCGCTTTCTCCGCCACCTTCAGTTGAACCGCTTGTTCGCCACCCGGTTGCTCGATGGCTGCTGCAATCTTGCGAATCGCGTCGGCGGTGGCGTCGGCCACCGCCGTGATCGCTGCGGCTTCACCGACAGCCTTGTTGATCTCGGCTTGCTTGTCGCCTTCGGAGCGGGCAATGGCAGCTTCCCGGGCACCGGTTGCAATATTGATTTGCTCCTGGCGGCGGCCTTCTGATGCTGCGATCAGCGCACGCTTTTCGCGCTCGGCGGTGATTTGTGCCTGCATGGCGTGCAGGATGACGGCGGGCGGCGTCAAATCCTTGATCTCGTAGCGCAAGACCTTGACGCCCCAGTTCAAAGCGGCCTCGTCCAGGGCTTGCACGACCGAGCTGTTGATGATGTCGCGTTCTTCAAAAGTGCGGTCCAGCTCCATGCGGCCAATCACCGAGCGCAAGGTGGTTTGGGCCAGTTGCGTGATGGCGACGATGAAATTGCTGGAGCCGTAGCTGGCACGCATGGCGTCGGTGACCTGAAAATAGAGAATGCCGTCGACCGTCAGTTGCGTGTTGTCCTTGGTGATGCAGACCTGGCTGGGCACATCGAGCGGGATCTCCTTCAGGGAATGCTTGTAGGCCAGTCTGTCCACAAAGGGCCAGAGGAAATTCAGGCCCGGCGTCAAGGTGCCGTGGTACTTGCCCAGGCGCTCGACCACCCAGGCGTTTTGTTGTGGCACGACCTTGATCGACTGAACGATGAAGACGGCCGCGACGACCAGCAAGACGATTGCAAATTCCATACTCACTCCCTCTGTTGTTGTTTAGTGGTCGAGCAGCAGGCAGCTGCCTTCAATCGCTCGGATGACGTAGCGACCCGGTGTCGGCGCCGCGCTGCCTATGCAGCGGGCCTGCCAAACTGCGCCGCGATACTTGACGCTGGCGGCGCCGTCGGGCGTCCAACTTTCAACTTCCACGCTGCGGCCAATGTCCATATTGAAGTTGGCATTGGCCCCGGCCGGCAGCGCTCCCTTGCTGTTGCGCCGGGCCAGATAGCAAGCCGCCACCGCAGCGCCGCCGATCAGGGCGGCCGCCAACATCTGACCGGACTCATCCAAACCCAGATGGGCGGCCACGGCGCCTGCGGCGCAGCCCAGCGCCAGCATCAGTAAATAGAATGTTCCGGTGCTCAGCTCCATGGCGACCAAAACGCCGCAAGCTACCCACCATGTACTGGCCAGAGTCATCGCCATGTCACTCCCTTTGAATCATGATGTCGATCGAGTGTATCGCCCCCATCCGAGCGGCGATCGAGGTGGGTTTTTGCGTATAAATTTGGCGTAACTGCCGTTCCCGACGTACT
The DNA here is from genome assembly GCF_031397715.1 of Roseateles sp. Lineage (GTDB taxonomy): Bacteria > Pseudomonadota > Gammaproteobacteria > Burkholderiales > Burkholderiaceae_C > Paucibacter_A. Next base: position 13,501 of record NZ_JANNMI010000253.1, on the reverse strand, counting down.
TGGCTCTACACTTCGCGCCTTTCATTTTTTCTCTGTCCCAGCCCTGGAGGCTCACGATGCTTCGTTTTCGTTTTCCCATCGTCATCATCGACGAGGACTATCGCTCCGAGAACACTTCGGGCTTGGGTATTCGCGCGCTGGCCGACGCGATTCAGAAGGAGGGCTTCGAGGTGCTGGGGGCCACCAGTTATGGCGATTTGAGTCAGTTCGCGCAGCAGCAAAGCCGCGCCAGTGCCTTCATCTTGTCGATCGACGACGAGGAGTTCACGCCCGGGCCGGAGCTGGACCCGGCGGTGCTGTCGCTGCGCAAGTTCATTGAAGAAATTCGCTTCAAGAACGCCGACATCCCAATTTATATCTACGGCGAGACGCGCACCTCGCAACATCTGCCCAACGACATTTTGCGTGAGCTGCATGGTTTCATTCATATGTTCGAGGACACGCCCGAGTTTGTCGCGCGCCACATCATCCGCGAGGCCAAGAGCTATCTCGACGGCCTGGCACCGCCGTTCTTCAAGGCGCTGATGGACTATGCACAGGACGGTTCTTACTCCTGGCATTGCCCCGGGCACGGCGGCGGCGTGGCATTTTTGAAGAGCCCTGTCGGGCAGATGTTCCACCAATTTTTCGGCGAGAACATGCTGCGCGCCGACGTCTGCAATGCGGTCGAAGAGTTGGGGCAGTTGCTCGACCACACCGGCCCGGTGGCGGCCTCGGAGAAAAATGCCGCGCGTATCTTCAATGCCGATCATTGTTTCTTTGTCACCAACGGCACCTCGACTTCCAACAAGATGGTCTGGCACCACACGGTGGCGCCGGGCGACGTTGTGGTGGTCGACCGCAATTGCCACAAGAGCATCTTGCACGCCATCATCATGACCGGCGCGGTGCCCGTCTTCATGACGCCGACACGCAATCACTACGGCATCATCGGCCCGATCCCGGAGAGCGAGTTTTCGCCGGATGCAATTCGCAAAAAGATTGCCAAGAACCCGCTGCTCAAGGGCGTCGACGTCAAGACGGTCAAACCGCGCATCATGACGCTGACCCAGTCGACCTATGACGGCGTGCTCTACAACACCGAGACAATCAAGAAGAAGCTGGACGGCTGGATCGACACGCTGCATTTCGATGAGGCATGGTTGCCGCATGCGGCCTTCCATACGTTTTATGGGTCTTACCATGCGATGGGCAAGAACCGCCCGCGCCCGAAGACGGCGATGGTCTACGCCACCCAGTCCACCCACAAGCTGTTGGCCGGTCTGAGTCAGGCATCGCAGGTCTTGGTGCAGGACTCGCAAAACGTCAAGTTGGACAAGCATTTGTTCAATGAAGCCTATCTGATGCACACCTCGACCAGCCCGCAGTACTCGATCATTGCGAGCTGCGATGTGGCGGCCGCCATGATGGAGCCGCCCGGCGGCACGGCCTTGGTGGAAGAGAGCATTTCCGAGGCGCTGGACTTCCGCCGCGCGATGCGCAAGGTCGATGCCGAATACGGCAAAGACTGGTGGTTCAAGGTCTGGGGCCCGGACAAGTTGACCGAAGAGGGCTTCGGCAAGCCGGCCGATTGGATGCTCAAGGCGAACGAAAAGTGGCATGGCTTTGGCAAGATCGCGGCCGGCTTCAATATGCTGGACCCGATCAAGTCCACCATCATCACGCCCGGCATGGACATGAGCGGCAAGTTTGCCGAAACCGGCATCCCGGCTTCCATCGTGACCAAGTTTTTGGCCGAGCATGGTGTGGTGGTGGAGAAGACCGGGCTCTATAGCTTCTTCATCTTGTTCACGATTGGCATCACCAAGGGGCGCTGGAACACGCTGTTGACGGCGCTGCAGCAGTTCAAGGACGACTACGACCGGAATGCGCCGATCTGGCGTATCCTGCCGGAGTTTGCAGCGGCTCATCCGCGCTATGAGCGGCTGGGCTTACGCGACCTGTGCCAGAACATCCACGGCATGTATGCCCAGGGAGATATTGCGCGGCTGACCACCGAGGTCTATTTGTCCGATCTGCACCCGGCCATGAAGCCCAGCGATGCCTACGCCTACATTGCGCATCGCCGCACCGAGCGGGTGCCGATTGATGAGCTGGAAGGGCGCGTCACGACGGTGCTGTTGACGCCGTATCCGCCGGGCATTCCCCTGCTGATTCCGGGCGAACGTTTCAACAAAAAGATTGTTGATTATTTGAAGTTCACGCGTGATTTCAATGCCAAGTTCCCGGGCTTCTCCACCGATGTGCACGGGCTGGTTGAAGTGAAGGGCGAGGATGGTCGCTCAAGCTACTTTGTAGACTGCGTGCAGGCCGACTGACGCTGGATTTCAGACCCAAAAAAGGGACCCGCGGGTCCCTTTTTGTTTGTACAGCAGAAACTCAAGCTTCGTCGGTCAAGGCCACTTGGCTGTAACCGCCGTCCACATAGGTGATCTCGGCACTGATGCCGGCAGCCAAGTCGGACAACAAGAAGGCCGCCACATTGCCGACATCCTCGATCGTGATGTTGCGGCGGATCGGCGTGTTGGCGGCAAATTGGGTCAGCAGCTTGCCGAAGTCCTTGATGCCCGATGCGGCCAGGGTCTTGATCGGGCCGGCCGAGAGGCCGTTGACCCGAATCCCGCGCTTGCCCATAGACTGCGCCAGATAGCGCACGCTGGCTTCCAGCGACGCCTTGGCCAGGCCCATGGTGTTGTAGTTCGGCACATAACGGGCGGCACCCAGGTAGGACAAGGTCAGCAGGGCCGCACCGGCACGCAGGCGCGGTGACGCCAGCTTGGCCATGGCGGGGAAGCTATAGGCCGAAATGTCGTGGGCGATGCGGAAATTCTCGCGCGTCAGCCCGTCCAGGAAGTCGCCCGCAATCGCATCCCGGGGTGCAAAGCCAATTGAGTGCACGAAGCCATCGAACTCTGGCCAGGCCTCGCCCAAGCCCTTGAACAGCGCCTCCATCTGCGCGTCATCGGAAACGTCGCAATCAAAAATGAGCTTGGAATCAAACTCGGCGGCAAATTCGGTGATGCGATCCTTGAATCGCTCACCTTGATAGCTGAATGCCAGCTCCGCACCCTCGCGGTGGCAAGCCTTAGCAATGCCGTAAGCGATGGATCGGTTGGACAGAAGGCCCGTGATCAGCAATCGCTTGCCTGCCAGAAATCCCATAGTGGCTCCTTTGATTTGAAACAATCAACGATTTTCGCACGGCTCAGCGTATTAGCAAGCTTGTCTCTTGTCGGGGGTCTGCTTGCATAGTACAATCCCTGCTTCGCTTGGTAGGCCTGAATGCTCGGCTTGCTGGTAAGTTGAATCTGATGTACTTGAATGGTTGTCTCGGCTTTGTTGCATTGCGACGGCTTGGATTGATTCAAGGGTCGGCAGAAGCGAGTGGAATTCCGAGTGGGGAATTGGGCGGATTCATCCAGCCCATTTTTTTTGCTTGAAACATCTATTGCCTAAAATTCGAATCGCCACGCATCATTGTTAGAAACAAGAAAATAGACCGCGCATGAATTGGCAAGAAGCTGTTGAAAAAACGGTAACCGGTTTGGGTTACGACTTGGTGGATTGCGAGCGCAGTCCAGCCGGTTTGGTGCGCGTGTACATTGACAAGTTGCCTGAGTTTGCCCTGGCCGGTGAGTTGATCGGCGTGGAAGATTGCGAACGCGTGACGCGTCAGCTGCAGTACCTGCTGGAAGTCGAGGCTTGCCCCTATGAGCGCCTTGAGGTGTCCTCTCCGGGGCTGGATCGTCCCTTGAAGAAGGCGGCCGACTACGCCCGTTTTGTGGGTGAGGAGATTGAGATCACCCTGCGCATGCCGTTCCAGGGGCGCAAGAAGTACCAGGGCGTGCTGGCTGCGCAGCCGCCGATTGAGGGCGTTGAAGTTGTCAAGGTCGAAGCCGAAGGCGCTGCTGTGCAAGCGCCGCCCGCCGACGCTTGGCGCATAGTTTTTAATGATGGCAAGGCCGATCAGGCCTTGGATTTTGCCCTTGAGGAACTGCGCGAGGCCCGTTTGGTGGCGGTGGTGAGTTTCAAGGGCCGCGGCGTGAAGCCAGAGCCGGCCAAGAAGCCGAAGCGGGCCAAGGCCGAGCGCGAAGATGACAAAGTAGACGGAGGTCCTGATCAATGAACCGCGAACTGTTGATGTTGGTGGACGCGATTTCTCGCGAGAAGAGCGTCGAGCTTGACGTCGTGTTTGGTGCTGTGGAAGCGGCGTTGGCTTCGGCCACCAAGAAGCTGTGTGGCGGCGAAGCTGATATTCGCGTGTCTGTGGACCGCGAGTCAGGGGCCTACGAGACCTTCCGTCGCTGGCATGTGGTTCCCAACGAGGCTGGTTTGCAGAATCCGGACGCAGAAATCCTGCTGTTCGAGGCGCAAGAGCAGATTGCCGATATCGAGGTGGAGGATCACATCGAAGAGCCGATCGACTCGGTGCCCATCGGTCGTATCGGTGCGCAAGCCGCCAAGCAAGTGATTCTGCAGAAGATTCGCGATGCCGAGCGTGAGCAGTTGTTGAACGACTTCTTGGCCCGTGGCGAGCAGATTTTTGTCGGCACCGTCAAGCGCCTGGACAAGGGCGACATCATTGCCGAGTCCGGCCGGATTGAAGGCCGCCTGAAGCGCAGCGAGATGATTCCTAAGGAAAATCTGCGCACCGGCGACCGCGTGCGTGCGGTGATTCTCGGTATCGATCCAACCCAACGCGGCCCGCAGATCATGTTGTCGCGCAATGCGCCGTCCTTCATGACCGAGTTGTTCGCTCAGGAAGTACCTGAGATTGAGCAGGGCCTGCTGGAGATCAAGAGCTGCGCTCGTGATGCCGGCTCGCGTGCCAAGCTGGCCGTGCTATCGCATGACAAGCGGGTTGACCCGATCGGCACCTGCGTCGGCGTGCGCGGATCGCGTGTCAACGGTGTGACGAATGAGTTGGCCGGCGAGCGTGTCGACATCGTGCTTTGGTCCGAAGATCCAGCTCAGTTTGTTATTGGCGCCCTGGCTCCGGCCAATGTGCAGTCGATCGTTGTTGATGAAGAGCGCCACGCCATGGACGTGGTGGTGGACGAGGAAAACCTCGCCATCGCCATCGGCCGCGGTGGTCAAAATGTGCGCTTGGCGTCGGAGTTGACGGGCTGGCGCATCAACATCATGTCGGCCGAGGAATCGGCTGTGAAACATGAACAGGAATCAGAGTCGGTGCGCAAGCTCTTCATCGAGAAGCTCGATGTGGATGCGGAAGTCGCCGACATCTTGATCGCCGAGGGTTTTACCAGCCTGGAAGAAGTGGCCTATGTGCCGATGCAGGAAATGCTGGAAGTTGAGGCCTTCGACGAGGACACGGTCAATGAGTTGCGCACCCGAGCGAAGGATGCCTTGTTGACCATGGAGATTGCCCGCGAAGAGAAGGTCGAGGACGTGTCCCAAGACCTGCGTGACCTGGAAGGCATGACGCCTGAACTGGTTGCAAAACTCTCCGCTGGCGACATTCATACCCGCGACGATTTGGCCGATTTGGCCGTCGACGAACTCGTTGAACTCGCTGGCATGGATGAGGGCTTGGCCCGCACCATGATCATGAAGGCCCGCGAGCATTGGTTCACTGCTTGAGCCCTGCGGCTCCATCAGTAAAAACCAATATTCGCCCAGCACCGAACGCATAAGTTAAGGATTCAACAATGGCTGTGACCACCGTCGCCCAGTTTGCCGCAGAGCTTCAAAAGCCAGCGGACACACTGCTTGAGCAGCTGCATGCTGCGGGCGTCAAGATGGCGTCTACCGAAGACGTCTTGAACGAAGCCGACAAAGAACGTCTGCTCGACCACCTGCGCACCTCGCACGGTACCGGCGGTGCCGATCGTAAAAAGATCACGCTGACCCGCAAGACAACCAGCGAGATCAAGCAGGCCGATGCCAGCGGCAAGTCGCGCGTGATCCCTGTGGAGACACGCAAGAAGCGAACCTTCGTGAAACTCGACGGCACAGCGGGCGTTGAAGACGCTGCGGTTGCTGCCGCCGAAGAGGCCGAATTGCACAGGCGTGAAGTGGAAGCTCAGGCTCAAGCCGCTTCGCTGCGTCAGCAAGAACAGGACCTCGCCGCGCGAGTGCTTGTGCGCGAAGCAGTAGACCGCGTCGCCCGCGAAGCGGAAGACCTGCGTCGCCAAGAGAAGGCCGCAGCCGACGCTCGCGTTGCAGAGGAAGCGGCAACTCGTGCAGCGGCCGATGCCGCTGCTGCCAAGGCGGCGACCAAGGCGCCAAAAGCACCTCGGCCCACCGCTGAATCGGTGGCCAAGGAAGCTGCTGCTATCAACAGAGCGGCGGCGGCTTCGCGGTCGGCACCTATGGCCGCCCCGACGCCTGCTCCTGTCGCTCCGGTGGTCGCGCCCGCTCCGGTCGTAGCGGCTGTGCCGACACCCGCTCCGGCAGCAGTGGCTGCTATTGAGCCGGCCAAGCCTGCGCTGCGCGTGGTGAAAGCGGTTGATGTGGTGGTGGAAGAGAAGCAAAAGCAACTCGATTTGGCGCGGCGCCGTCAGGCCGCTGAAGCCGAAGCTGCCGCTATTCGCGCGATGATGAATGCCCCTAAAAAGGTCATGATCGCGAAGAGAGATGAGCCCAAGCCCGCTGAGCCGAGCAAGGAAGCCATCACCGGCACCATTCATAAAAAACCGGGCGTTCCTGGCGCCCCGGTTGCTCCGGGTGCGGCCAAGCCGGGTGACAAAAAATCCGTCAAGTCGGAGAAGCTGTCCTCGACCTGGACCGATGACAAGAAGCGCGGCGGCGTCAAGCCCGCCGGCCCGGCTGCGCCTGGCGGCGCGCGTCCGGCCGCCGGTGCTTGGCGTGCGCCTAGCCGTGGTGGCGCAGGTGGCCGTCGTGGCGCGCCTGACCGTGGCGGTGACCGCCGTGGCGGCCCGTCGTCCTTTGTCGCGCCGGTCGATGTGCAAGTGCAAGAGGTGCACATCCCTGAGACCATCTCGGTGGCCGACTTGGCGCACAAGATGTCCATCAAGGCCTCCGAGGTCATCAAGCATTTGATGAAGCTCGGCCAGATGTGCACGATCAACCAGCAGCTGGACCAAGAAACGGCCATGATTTTGGTCGAAGAAATGGGCCACATGGCCTTCGCGGCCAAACTCGATGATCCGGATGCCTTCCTGGAAGAAGAGGGCACGACGTCCGAGCAAGCGCATGAGTCGGTGACGCGCGCGCCGGTCGTGACGGTGATGGGTCACGTTGACCACGGCAAGACCTCGCTGTTGGACTACATCCGCCGGGCCCGTGTTGCTGCCGGCGAAGCGGGCGGCATTACCCAGCATATCGGCGCTTATCACGTTGAGACGCCACGCGGCATGGTCACCTTCCTGGACACCCCGGGTCACGCGGCGTTTACCGCCATGCGTGCGCGCGGTGCCACGGCGACCGACATCGTCATCCTGGTGGTGGCGGCGGACGACGGCGTGATGCCGCAGACCAAGGAAGCGATTGACCACGCCAAGGCGGCCGGTGTGCCGTTGGTCGTTGCGATGAATAAGATCGACAAGCAGGGTGCCAACCTGGAACGCCTGAAGGGCGAGCTGGTTGCCCTGGGCGTGGTGCCCGAGGAATTTGGCGGCGAAACGCCTTTTGTCGGTGTATCCGCCAAGACCGGCGAAGGCATCGACGCGCTGCTGGAGCAAGTGTTGCTGCAGGCCGAGGTGCTGGAATTGAAGGCGCCGGTCAGCTCGATGGCAAAGGGCCTGGTGATCGAAGCCCGCTTGGACAAGGGTCGCGGTCCGGTGGCCACCATCCTGGTGCAGTCCGGTACCTTGAAGCGCGGCGACGTCGTGCTGGCGGGTTCTACTTATGGCCGTGTGCGCGCCATGCTGGACGAAGACGGCAAGGCCTCAACCGAAGCCGGCCCATCGATCCCGGTCGAAATTCAAGGCCTGACCGAAGTGCCGCGTGCCGGTGATGAGTTCATGGTCCTGAGCGACGAGCGTCGGGCGCGTGAAATCGCCACCTTCCGTTCGGGCAAGTACCGTGACGTGAAGTTGTCGCGTCAGCAGGCTTCCAAGCTGGAGAACATGTTCGAAAACATGGGCGCCGGCGATGTGCAGACCTTGGGCATCATCATCAAGAGCGATGTGCAGGGTTCGCAAGAAGCGCTGGCCTCGTCCTTGCTCAAGCTGTCGACCCCCGAAGTCAAGGTGCAGATCGTGCACGCGGCGGTGGGCGGTATCAGCGAGTCGGACGTCAACTTGGCGATCGCCTCCAAGGCCGTCATCATCGGCTTCAATGTGCGCGCCGATGCCGGTGCCCGCAAGCTGGCCGAAGGCAATGCGGTTGATCTGCGCTACTACAACATCATTTACGACGCCGTTGATGAAGTGAAGGCAGCGATGACCGGCATGTTGGCGCCGGAACAGCGTGAAGAGATCATCGGCTTGGCCGAGATTCGCACCGTCTTTGTGGCCACCAAGATCGGCACCATTGCCGGTTGTATGGTGACTTCGGGTGTGGTGAATCGCTCGGCTCGCTTCCGCTTGCTGCGTGAGAACGTGGTGATCTACACCGGCGATATCGACACCCTCAAGCGCATGAAGGACGATGTGCGCGAAGTCCGCGAAGGCTTCGAGTGCGGTATCAAGCTGAAGAATTACAGCGACATCGCCGTGGGCGACCAGCTGGAGTTCTTCGAGGTCAAGGAAGTGGCCCGAACGCTTTAAGGCGGATTTGCCCTCAGCCAGAGCAAACCCCGCCCTCCAAAGTGGCGGGGTTTGTTTTTGATGGGTGGCGAAAGCAGCCAAAAGCGGCAGGCAAGGAGTTCAGCATGCGACATAAACGAGTAATACCGAATCGGTCTTTCCGCGTGGCGGACCAGATTCAACGCGATCTGGCCGATCTGATTCGTGAGTTGAAGGACCCACGCATCGGCATGGCCACGGTCAACGCCGTTGAGGTCACGCCCGACTACGCGCATGCCAAAGTGTTCTTCTCGGTGCTGGTTGGTGACCCGGTCGAGACCGGCGAGGCGCTCAACGAGGCGGCCGGCTTTTTGCGTAACGGTTTGTTTAAGCGGTTGCAGATTCACACCGTGCCGAGCCTGCATTTTCATTTCGACCGCACGATCGAGCGCGCTGCCGAGCTGAGCGCCTTGATCAACAAGGCCAATGCGACGCGTGCTTTGGATGATGAATTGGCGGCTGCGCCAGACTCCGACTTGCCGGCTGGCAAGACCGAGGCGTCGGAGTAAGCAGCAACGATGACGACTGTGCCAACCCAGCGAGTCAAGCAAGTGCGCCGTGCCGTGCACGGTGTGCTGCTCTTGGACAAGCCCCTGGGCCTGTCCAGCAACGACGCGCTGCAGAAAGCCAAATGGCTGCTGCGGGCGGAGAAGGCCGGCCATACTGGCACGCTGGACCCGCTGGCGACCGGTTTGCTGCCGCTGTGTTTTGGCGCCGGAACCAAGTTCAGCCAGGTCAGCCTGGACGCCGACAAGGCCTACGAGGCGACGCTTTTTTTGGGCTTGACCACGACCACTGGCGACGCCGAGGGCGAGATCTTGGATCGCAACGAGACGGCGGCACTCGCCGTAACACGCGAGCAAATTGAGGCCGCTTGTAGCCAGTTCACCGGCCCGATTGATCAAGTGCCGCCGATGTACTCGGCGCTCAAGCATGAAGGCCGGCCGCTGTACGAATACGCCCGAGCCGGTATTCACATCGAGCGGCCCTCGCGCCGCGTCACGATTCATTCGATTGACATGGTTGACTGGCAAGCTGAGCAGCTGACGCTCGCGGTGCGCTGCAGCAAAGGCACTTATATCCGCACCTTGGCCGAGGATATCGGCCGCGTGTTGGGCTGTGGCGCCTCGCTGAGCGCGTTGCGCCGCACCGGATCGGGTCCGCTCAATGTCGCTCAGGCGATCAGCCTGGACGCCTTGGCGGCCCTGACCGAGATCGAGCGGGAAGCCTTGTTGCGCCCGCCGGACTCCTTGTTGGCGGACTGGCCCGAGCTGCGTTTGGACAGCGCGGAGGCGGCCCGCTTTTTGACCGGTTTGCGGCGCCGCCTGAACGCAGACCAAAGCGACGAAGACAAAGCGCATGTGCGGGTCTACGGTCCCGCCCCAAGTGAGTTTCTTGGCAGCGCCCACATCACCGATGGCGAGTTGATCGCCGACCGATTACTGAGTACCCAAGAGGTGGAGAGCCTCCTGAGTACCAGCAACAGTACCGATAGCAGATTTTTAGAAAGTGTCGTATGAGTAAGCAAATTCGAAACATCGCCATCATTGCCCACGTTGACCATGGCAAGACCACCATGGTGGACCAATTGCTGCGTCAAAGCGGCACCTTCGCCGAGCACGAGAAAGTCGTCGACACGGTGATGGACAACAACGCCATCGAACGCGAGCGTGGCATCACCATCCTGGCCAAGAACTGCGCCGTGTCATGGGAAGGCACCCACATCAATATCGTCGACACCCCCGGTCACGCGGACTTCGGCGGTGAAGTCGAGCGCGCGCTGTCGATGGTTGACGGCGTGGTGCTGCTGATCGACGCGCAAGAAGGCCCGATGCCACAAACCCGTTTCGTGACCAAGAAGGCCTTGGCCTTAGGGTTGAAGCCCATCGTTGTGGTCAACAAGGTTGACAAGCCGGGTGCCAAGCCTGATGCCGTCATCAACGCCACCTTCGATTTGTTCGACAAGCTCGGCGCCACCGATGAGCAGCTGGACTTCCCCGTAGTCTATGCCTCCGGCATCAACGGCTGGACTTCGCTGGTCGAGGGTGAGCGCGGTGAGCAGTGGGGCCCCGATATGTCGGCCCTGTTCAACACCGTGCTGAGCCATGTGCCGGCCCAATCCGGCGACCCAGCCGCACCGCTGCAGTTGCAAATTTCCGCACTCGACTACTCGACCTTTGTCGGCCGCATCGGCGTGGGCCGCATCGGCCAAGGCACGATCAAGCCCGGCATGGACGTGATGGTCATGGAAGGCCCGGACGGCAAGGCCACCAAGGGACGCATCAACAATGTGTTGACCTTCCAAGGGCTGGACCGCGTGCAAGTGACCGAAGCCGGCCCCGGCGACATCGTCTTGATCAACGGTCTGGACAGCATCGGTATCGGCGTTACCGTGACCGACGCTCTGCAGCCAATGCCCCTGCCGATGCTGAAGGTCGACGAGCCGACGCTGACGATGAACTTCTGCGTCAACACCAGCCCGCTGGCCGGTCGCGAAGGCAAGTTCGTCACCAGCCGTCAGATCTGGGACCGCCTGCAAAAAGAGCTGCAGAGCAACGTTGCGCTGCGCGTCTCGGAAACCGACGAAGACGGCATCTTCGAAGTGATGGGCCGGGGCGAATTGCACCTGACCATTTTGTTGGAGAACATGCGCCGCGAAGGCTATGAGCTGGCCGTCAGCAAGCCGCGCGTGGTCTTCCACGACGTGGCTGGCGTCAAGCATGAGCCTATCGAGATGGTCACTGCCGACGTCGAAGAAGCGCATCAGGGCGGCGTCATGCAGGCGCTGGGCGAGCGCAAGGGCGAGCTGGTCAATATGGAGCCGGACGGCCGTGGCCGCGTGCGCCTGGAATACCGCATCCCTGCCCGTGGCCTGATCGGTTTCTCCAACGAGTTCATGAACTTGACGCGTGGTTCGGGCTTGATCAGCAACATCTTCGACGGCTACGAAGCCCACAAGGGCGACATTGCCGGCCGCAAGAACGGTGTGCTGATTTCGATGGACGCCGGTGAAATCTTCACCTACGCGCTGGGCAAGCTGGACGACCGTGGCCGCATGTTCGTGAAACCGAACGATCCTGTTTATGAAGGCATGATCGTCGGCATCCACAGCCGCGAGAACGACCTGGTCGTCAACGCGACGCGCACCAAGCAGCTGACCAACTTCCGCGTCAGCGGCAAGGAAGACGCGATCAAGATCACGCCGCCGATCGACCTGACCCTGGAGTACGGTGTCGAGTTCGTAGAGGACGACGAGCTGGTCGAGATCACGCCCAAGAGCGTGCGTCTGCGTAAGCGCTATCTGACCGAGAGCGAGCGCAAGCGCAGTTCGCGTTGATTGAAAGCAGCGCTGGGATGGATTTGGTCCCGGCAGCTGAGCTATGAGCCACCGTCGCGCCGTCTACCTGATGTTGTTGGTCACCCTGCTGTGGAGTACAGCTGGGGTGGTCACCCGGCATCTGGAGGCGGCGCGCGGCTTTGAGCTAACCTTTTGGCGCAGCGGTTTCAATGCGCTGGCTTTGATCATCGGTCTGCGCTGGCTGCGCGGTTCGGCTTTGTGGCGGCAATTGCGCGACGCGCCCCGGCTGGTGTGGTTGTCGGGCCTGTGCTGGGCCGTCATGTTCACCGCCTTCATGGTCGCCCTGAGCCTGACCAGCGTTGCGAATGTGCTGGTGACCATGGCGTTAGGTCCGCTGCTGACGGCCCTGCTGTCGCGCCTGGTGCTGAAGCAGCAGATGCCGGCACGCACCTGGTGGGCGATTGCGCTGGCCAGCGCCGGCATCGCCTGGATGTTTGGCCATGAGCTTGGACAAAGCGCGGCCACAACCACCGGTCAAGGCGTGCTTGGCATGCTGGTCGGCCTGGGCGTGCCGCTGGCCGCCGCAGTCAACTGGTGCGTGTTGCAGCATGTTGGCCATGGCAGCAATAGCGACAAGGCCGCCGAAGACATGCCGCTGGCGGTCCTATTCGGGGCGCTGATCTCGACGCTGGCGATGTTGCCGCTGGCCTGGCCCCTGCGGGCCAGCTGGCATGACATCAGCTTGCTGGCCGGCCTGGGTGTGTTTCAGCTCGCCATCCCCTGCTTGCTGGCCGTGCGCCTGAGCCGCGTGCTGAGCGCGCCGGAGCTGGCCTTGCTGGGGCAGCTGGAGCTGGTGCTGGGCGTGCTGTGGGCCTGGGTCTGGGCTGGGGAAGATCCGTCTTCCGCCGCCCTGGTCGGCGGTGCTATGGTGCTGCTGGCCTTGGCAGGCAATGAAATTCTGGCTTGGCGAAATGCGCCCGGCCGCAGCCGAAAAATGACCCACCCACCGACTCAATTTCCCCGGAGAGAGGCATGAACTCGCCTGTGCTGCAACTACCCGTTCTTCAGTCCGCCGGCCAGCTGCTGGCCCAAACCAATGGCTGCTTGGGCCTGATCACCTTGAACCGCCCCGAGGCGCTGAACGCGCTGTCGCTGGCGATGATCCGCGATATCACCGTCTTGCTGAAGACCTGGGCACTGGACCCCGCCATTGAAGCGGTGGTGATCCTCGGCGCCGGGCGGCCCGGCAAGCCGGCCGCATTTTGCGCCGGCGGCGACATTCGTTTCTTCCACCGTGCCGCCTTGGCGGAAGATCCTGCACTGGGCGATTTCTTCACCGAGGAATACGCGCTCAACCATTTGATCCACAACTTTGCCAAGCCCTATATCGCCCTGATGGACGGCGTGGTGATGGGCGGCGGCATGGGCATCAGCCAAGGTGCCAAGTTACGTGTGCTGACCGAGGGCTCCAAGCTGGCGATGCCTGAAACCC
>NZ_JANNMI010000110.1:0-4596 GCF_031397715.1 Roseateles sp. | reverse complement strand
GGACCCGGCCTTCTTTGGCCTCTACCAAATCCCCCTGCTGGCCGGCCAACTGGGTGCCGCACCCGGCGGCGGGCTGGTGCTGGATGAGCCGGCAGCGCGCGCCTTGGGTTGGAGCAGCCCCGAGCAGGCGCTGGGTCAGACGCTCAGCTATGTGATGACCGGGCTGAACCAGACCCAGAGCGCCTGGCCGGTGGTGGCCGTGGTGCCGCAGCAAGTGCTGGAGAGCACCCGCGAGGCGGCCCGCCCCCATGCGTTCTTGCTGCAGACCGGCGCCCACAACATGGGCGGCGTCCCCGCCGTGCTGAATCTACGCCTGCGGCCAGGCAGCCAGGCCGAGCCCTTGCTGGCGCCCTTGTGGGCACGCTTCTTTGCCGACGAGCCCTTGGCTTATGAAATGGCCGAACACACCTTGATGGCCGCCTACCAAGCCGACCTGCGCATCGGCCAACTGGTCAAGGCCTGCGCCCTGCTGGCGCTGGCGCTGGCCGGCTTTGGCGTCTATGCCTTGGCGGCCTATCTGGTGCAGCGCCATGCCAAGGAAATCGTCTTGCGCAAGTTGCACGGCGCCTCCGGCCTGCAAGCGATCAAGCAGCCGCTGCGCGAGTTCGCCGCGCTGCTCGCTTGTGCAGCGTTGTTGGCCTTGCCGCTGGCGGGGGTTCTGGGCGAACAATATCTGGCGCAGTTTGCCGACCGGGTGCAACTTGGCCCATGGCCGGCCTTGCTGGCGCTGGCCGGCTTGATGGCGGTGACGCTACTGGCGAGCTTGCGCCACGGCTTGGCGGCATTGGCCATGCGGCCGATCCTGGCCTTGCGGGACTGAAATGAGTGGCTCAGCCGGCCACAACACGCTCGCCCAGCAGGCTGCGGCATCGTTCTTCATGTTGGTTGATTTCGGCCAGCGTGATCTCGATGTCATCGAGCTGCTGCTCCAGCGCATGGCGGTGCTGCTGCAAGACCTGCAAGAAGGCCTTCAACTGCGGCGCCGCCCCAGTGGAAGCGTCATACATATCCACCAGTTGTTTGATCTCCTGCAGCGTCAGCTTCAGGCGGGTGCGGTCGCGGTGGGTGTAGACCCGGTTGCGCCCGGAGCGGGACGGCTCCAGCAAACCCATGTCCTCATAAAAGCGAATCGCCCGCGGCGTGATGTCGAATTCGGCCGCCAACTCGGTGATGGTGAACAAACGGGCGGTACTTTCGGAGGTGCTCTCGGCGGAAGGGGTGGCGCTGGCTTCGGTACTCATGGCTAAACTGGGGTCTTGTATGCAATGACGTTAACGTAAACGGAAGTCTACATGGCCAACCCCCGCGAATCAGAACTTCATTACCCCTTCGGCGATGCCCTGCCCACCGCCGGCGGTGTGCTGGAGATTGCGCCCGGCGTGCGCTGGCTGCGCATGGGCCTGCCGTTTGCACTGGATCACATCAATTTGTGGTTGTTGCGCGATCAAGTGGACGGCCAAGACGGCTGGGCCATCGTTGACTGCGGTGTCGCCAATGACGGGACAAAAGCCAACTGGGAGCAGGTGTTTGCCGAGCACCTCGATGGCCTGCCGGTGCTGCGGGTATTCGTCACGCATTTCCACCCCGACCATATGGGGCTGGCGGCTTGGCTGACGGACAAATGGCAATGCCGACTTTCAATCAGCGCCACCGATTTCAATCTGGCCCGGCTGGCCAGCGGCTCGACCGTGGGCATGGGCGGCGTAGCGGCGGCGGCCTTCTTTGCCAGTCATGGTTTGACCGACGAAGACTCGCTGGCCAAGATCCGCGGGCGCGCCAGCTATTACCCCAGCATGGTGCCGGCCGTGCCGAGCAGCTATCGCCGCTTGATGGACGGGATGAGGCTCAAGATTGGCGCGCATGAATGGGTTTGCCACACCGGCTATGGCCATGCGCCTGAGCACATCAGCCTGCATTGCCCGGGCCGGGGGCTGTTGATCTCCGGCGATATGGTGCTGCCGCGCATCTCCACCAATGTGTCGGTCGTCGATGTTGAGCCCGAGGCCGACCCCTTGACGCTGTACCTGGCCTCGCTGGAACGCATGTTGGCGTTGCCGCCCGCTACGCTGGTACTGCCCTCGCATGGCAAACCGTTCATCGGCCTGCATGCGCGCGTTGACCAATTGCGCGAACACCACGCCGAGCGCTTGGATGAGGTGCTGCAGGCCTGCGCCGCCAAGCCCTGCCACGCCGCCGAGCTGTTGGAATTGATGTTCAAACGCAAGCTCGACCTGCACCAGACCACGTTTGCGATGGGTGAGTCGGTCGCGCACTTGAACGCGCTGTGGCTGAGCGGCCGCCTGCACCGCCATTTGGACAGCGACGGGATCTACCGTTTCAAGACCGTTTGAACCTGGGTTGAAGCCCGGCGGCGGACGAAAAAAAACCGTCGTCGACCGGCGCTTTTCAGCGTTGGACGACGACGGGTTTTCGGCCCCTTTTATGGCATCTGACTCCAGCTTGACGCTGGAGCGAATCTGCGCCGTGCAGACTCTTGATGCAGGTGATGACAGCAAGTGCCCGCAGTGTGCGGGGGGCCTCACCGATCAACAACCCCCCCTAAAGTAGGAGCGGCTTGCAATTCATTCGGCGGTGATGGATTGATCGCGCAAATGGCCGCGCGCCACCTGGTAGTCGGGCAGCACCGAGGCGACCACGGCCCAGAAGCGCGGGCTGTGATTCATCTCGCGCAGATGGGCCAGCTCATGCGCGACCACGTAGTCGATGATGTCGGGCGCAAAGTGAATCAGCCGCCAGTTCAGCCGTATCGAGCCATCACTGCTGGCGCTGCCCCAGCGGGTCTGGGCCGAGCTCAGGCGCAACTGCTTCATCTGCACACCCAAAGCCTGCGCAAATTGCTGGCAGCGCGGCTCGAACACCGACCTGGCACGGCGCTTTAGCCAGGCCTGTACGGCGTCTCGGACCTGTGTCTCGGTCGCGCTCAAAGGCAGGCCCAGCAGAATCAAGCTGCCCGATTCATCCAGCCGAACACCGCTGAAGCCCGGGTCCAGGCGCAGCCAAACCGGCTGGCCCAGAAACTTCAGCATGCCGCCGTCGCGCCACTCAATCCGGGCCGCGTCGACACGCCTGGCGCGTTCCGTCTGTTCGAGCAGTTTGCGCAAAATCCAGTCCGCCTTTTGCAGCAGTGCGCGCTCGATATCGGCCTGCGGCAACCAGCGCGGCGCACTCACCCGCAGGCCTTCGCGGCCGACCACAAAACCAATGCTGCGCCGGCGCGCCCGCCTCAATTCGTAGGCCACAGGGTGGCCGCCCAGCTGTAGCGCACATAGCGGGTTAGATGGGCTGGATGGGCTGACGGCGCCGGCCAAACTCGGCACAGCCGCCGGCGGTTCGGCGCCGAACAGCGACAGCTGGGCGAGTCGCTTCAGCATCGGTCAGGCGTAGGCCGCGGGGTCAAGCCTGCGCATTTCGGCCTCGATCCAGCCCTCCACCTCGCGCATCAGCTCGACCGGTTCACGGCCTTGCGGCGCAATCGGTGGGCCGAAGGAGATGTCCACCACACCGGGGCGCAGCAGAAAACTCTTGCGCGGCCAGCAGCGCGCCGACGTGGCCGCGATGGGCACGATGGGCACGCCGGTTTCAATCGCCAAGCGGCTGCCGCCGGACTTGTACTCGCCCTTTTGGCCGCGCGCAATCCGCGTGCCCTCGGGGAACATGATCACCCAGTGGCCCATCGCCGCCAAGCGCTTGCCCTGTGCGGCCACCTTGCTCCAGGCTTGCGAGCGCTTGCTGCGGTCGATATGGATCATGTCCATGCGCGCCATCGCCCAACCGAAAAACGGCACATACAGCAGCTCGCGCTTGAACACATAGGCGAGTGGGTGCGACATCAGCGCCGGATAGGCAAACGCCTCCCAGGTGCTTTGATGCTTGGACAGCAGAATCACCGCCGACTTGGTGTCGGCCGCGCTCGGCAGGTGCTCCAGCCCATGCAGGCGCCATTCCACGCCGCAGATAGCTCGGGCGCCGTAAATCGACAGGCGCAGCCACGCGGCGCAGGCCCAATAGACCCGGTCACCCTTGGCGACGATGGAGATCAGCAACACGGCCGTCGCCCAAGGGATGACAGTGACGATCAAAAAAAGCACGAACAGCAATGAACGTAGAGCAGCGAGCAGCGATGACATTAATTCAGGTCTCCAGGGCCGGTAGTCGGGGGCAAAAGGGACTCGCCGCGGGCCTCCGCTTTGTTGCGGCGCTCGGTGTTGATCAAGCCCTCGGCAAACGCGCTCAGACTGGCATGCAGCTTGGCGCCGGGCACCAGCTCCACCAAGGCGGCCATTTGCTGCTCGTCCAGGTCGCCCAAGCGCTCGCTGCGCACCAGATGCGGGAGGCAACCGGCCGCCTGCGCCGTTTGCAGATCACGCAGCGAGGCGCCCACCATATGGACGTTGGCAAGGTCAACGCCAAAGCGCTCAGCGATCTGCGTCAACATGCCCGGCAGCGGTTTGCGGCAGTCGCAACCCTCTTCCGGCGTATGCGGGCAAAAGAAAGCGGCATCCAGCCGCCCGCCCTTCTCGGCTAACAGCTGATTCAGGCGGATGTGGATGGCGGTCAGCGAGGCCATATCCAGCA
>NZ_JANNMI010000075.1:0-1721 GCF_031397715.1 Roseateles sp. | reverse complement strand
CTCACTTCACCGCTCACTTCACCGCTCACTTCACCGCTCATTTTTCGCCAACTCTTCGACCCGGCGTCGTCCACCTATACCTATCTATTGGGTGACACGGCGTCCGGCGAGGCGCTGCTCATCGATCCGGTGTTCGAGCATGAGCGCCGCGATGTGGCCTTGCTGCGGGAGTTGGGCCTGCATTTGCGGGCCAGCTTGGACACCCATGTGCATGCCGATCATGTGACCGGGGCTTGGCTGCTTAAAGAACGCTGCGGCAGCCAAATCCTGTTGTCCGAGCAGTCAAACGCCTTGAACGCCGACCGCTTGCTCAGGCATGGCGAGCGCGTCGCCTTCGGCGAGCGTTATCTGGAGGTGCGCGCCACACCGGGCCATACCAGCGGCTGTTTGACTTATGTGCTGGACGACCAGAGCATGGCCTTCACGGGCGACTGTTTGCTGATCCGGGGCTGCGGGCGCACCGATTTCCAGCAAGGCAGCCCGCAGTTGCTGTATCAATCGGTGCAGCAGCAAATTTTGTCGCTGCCGCCGACTTGCTTGCTCTACCCCGGGCATGACTACCGCGGCCTGACGGTGACCAGCGTGGCGGAGGAGCAGCGCTTCAACCCGAGGCTGGGCGGCTCGTCCAACGAGGCCGATTTCACCGGCTATATGAACAATCTTGGCCTGCCGCACCCCAAGTTGATGGATATCGCCGTGCCCGCCAATTTGCGCTGCGGCCGGCCGGGTGTCCAAGCCCTTGTCGAGCAGGCCTGGGCGCCGCTGACCTTTACCTTCAGCGGTATCTGGGAGATACAGCCGGCCGTGCTGGCCGAAGTTACGGGCGGCGTTTCAGGCGGCGTTCAGCTGATCGATGTGCGCGAGCCGGCCGAGTTCAGCGACGCGCTGGGCCATATCGCCGGCGCCCGCCTGCTGCCGCTGTCGCAACTGGCGGAACATGCGGCCGAGCTGATCGCCGCCAAGCGGCCGGTGGTGGTGATCTGCCGCTCGGGCACGCGCTCGGCGCAAGCGGCCGTGCTGCTGCAAAAAGCGGGTTTGACGCAGGTGGCCAATCTGGCCGGCGGCATGCTGCGTTGGCGGGCGGAGCAGCTGCCGGTCGAGGGCAACGCGACTCAGTGAGCGTCAGTGATGCATCGCTGGGGCCGGTGCGCCCAGCTGGCGTGCCTCGGCCTTGATCTCAACGGTCTGGCGTTTTTTGTCGGTGCCCTCGAACACCAGGGTCAGCGGTACGCTGTCGCCGGCCTTGATCGGCGCCTTCAGCGCCATCAACATCACGTGATAGCCGCCGGGCTTGAGCTCAACGGTCTTGCCGGCCGGCAGCGCCAAGCTGTCGACGGCGCGCATCTTCATCACGTCGCCCTCCATCGCCATCTCATGCACTTCGACCACGCCGGCCACGCTGGAGCGCACCTCAACCAGGCGGCTGTCGGTCTTGGCTTTCAGCTGTAAGAAGGCGCCGGTGGCTTTTTGCTGCGCGACGGTGGCGCGCACCCAGGGCTCGCTGATTTCGACTTGGGCCGAGGCTTGAGCGGCGCTGAGGACGAGGAGGGTGGCCGTTAGGGCCTGGGTCAGGGATGTGTTCATGGCTCGATTCTATGCAGCAATTCAAACAGCGTGCGCGCCACCACCTTGGTTGCGCCGCGCAGGTCGGCCAGATTCAAGTGTTCATCGGCGCGTTTGGCATTGCTCTCCAGCACCGTGCGCGGGCCGGCGCCGTAGAT
>NZ_JANNMI010000073.1:0-14993 GCF_031397715.1 Roseateles sp. | reverse complement strand
ATATGCGCTTTCATGCCGAAATACCACTGCTTGCCCTTTTGGGTCGAGTGCATTTCCGGGTCTCGTTTCTTGTCCTTGTTCTTGGTGGAACAAGGGGCCGCAATGATGGTGGCGTCTACAGCCGTACCGGCCTTGAGCAGCAATCCGCGCTCGACCAGCATCTCGTTGACGATGGCCAGGACTTGCTCGGCGAGCTTGTGTTTTTCCAGGCGATGGCGGAATCGCAAAATGGTGGATTCATCGGGCAGGCGACCCCAGGCATCCAACTTGGCGAACTCACGATAGATCGGCGTATCGAAGAACGCCTCTTCCATGGCCAAGTCGCTCAAGGTGAACCACTGCTGCATGAAGTGTGTGCGCAGCATGGCCTCCAGGGAAAACGGCGGCCGGCCCGTGCGGCCTTCGGGATAAAACGGCGCGATCAACTCGACCAACGCCTTCCACGGAACAACCAACTCCATCTGCCCAAGGAACTCGGACTTGCGAGTTTTCTTGACGCTGAGGGTGATGTCAAAAGAGGCCTGTTTCATGGCTGATATTTTGCTTCTGCGGGCTTACGCCTACCTCACAAAGTTGGGAGTTATGCAGGATGTCCTTGACTCGATGCCCTTATTCAAGTCGGCATATTGCCAATCTTGCGCAGTGCCGGCATGGGAGAAATCTTTCAAGTCCTGAACGATTTTGCGTACTCGCAAAATCCCTTCCTCTGATTCAGCCATCAGTGCCGGAATGTCTTCCTTCAGGAATTCGAGTTCGATTGCTTGTTTCAGCGCCGCCAAATTCGCCACAACCTGCGGATTACCGTGCGTCAACTCGGCCAACTGGTAGTGGTTAAGCAGTTTGAATAACTGAGCCAGGTACTTCTCCAAGGTGCCGAAGTTGGAGAATATGTAGCCAATTGGATTATTGATTTCATGCGCGACACCGGCCGCCAAATGACCAATCGAGGCCATTTTTTCCGACTGAATAAGATGCTGCTGAGCGAACGACAATTTGGCCGCAAGAGCCGCCACTTCCGCATGGCTTTGCGCCAACTCTCGTTGCGCCTGCGCTCGAATGAGGCAAAGCTGCCCGTAGGAGCGCAGCCGGCCGTACAACAGCTTGCGGATCTTCTGCACCGTGAGCTCGGCTTTGTCTTGGTAGTCGTCGATTTCGTAGTCACGCACAACGTCCTCGATCGCCATGGCGGCCTGTCCGTTGCGCAGCACGACCCGGGTCTGATGATTGCCCAGCTCTTGGCGAACGTAGCGCACCAGATCAAGCCCGGCCCTCGGCGTTTCCATCACCACATCAACGATGGCCAGGGCCACGTCATCGTGCGCCTCGAAAATAGCGCGCCCCTGCGCGCCCGAAAACGCACGCAGCAACTCCAGAGTTCGGCCCTCAAACTCAAACCCATCCAGGGCGAGGGCGGTCGATTTATGCACCTCTTCTTCATCGCTCACCAACAAAACGCACCACGGCTTGCTGGCTTGCGGCGCCTGGGCGGGCTCCGGCGCGGGCGTTTCGTCGAGCAAAACCAAAGTGTCTTTCGGCGAGCTATTCATGAGGTGGGCACCGGCTGGAGTACGAACGCACAGACGCGTCGGTCAGGCCGCCAGCAGCAAGCTGGCGGCCTCGTAGTGATGCTTGACTTTGGCCACCAGGGCTTCGCTGGCGGCCGGGTCCAGCCCGATTGCCTGGCAAATGCCCAGCACCTCCGTCGGCACTGGCTGCGCCGCGTCCATGGCGGGGCTGATGGCGACGGCGAGGGCCACTGCGCAGCGCACCAAGCTGATCAGCGCCGGCTCATCCGGCGCGGCCGGTTGATGGTGGTCGGTCACCGCATGCTGCAAGGCCTCAGGAAACTTCCAGTGCGACGTCAACGCATGCCCGATGCGCGCATGGTCCAGACCCAAGGTGGCCCGCTCGGCCTCCAACAAGGGGGTCTGATCGGCTTGGCTTTGGAAGGCCAGCACGGCAGCAAAATGGTCGGTGAACTGAGTAACGAGCACCAGCAGGCCGATATCGTGAAGCAAACCGGCGGTGTACGCCTGCTCGGGGTTGACCTGCAAGGTCGGGGCGAGCTCGCGCGCAAACAAGGCCGTGGCATAGGCGTGGCGCCAAAAACCACCCATATCAAAGCCGGCGCCGGCCGCACTCGGAAACGCGCCGATCAAGGCCGCCGTCGTCGCAAGGCTGCGTATCGTCCTGAAGCCGAGGATGGCAATCGACTGCTGCATGCTGGTGACTTGGTGCGGCATGCCATAGAACGAGGAATTGGCCAAACGCAAGGTCTTGGCGGTCAAGGCCTGATCCTGGGAGAGTTTGTCGGCCAGCGCGTCCGCATTGCTGTCTTCTTGGTCGATGCTGGCCAGCAGCTCCAACACCAACGCGGGCAATGAAGGCAAGGCGTTGACCTTGGACAAGACGAGATCCATCGTCAGCGTATTCATGGTGCGGGTGGCTGCGCGGCCAGCGTGAGCAACTTGCCGCTTGACTGGGAGCTGGCGCCCATGTCGTTCCAGCACATTTGGAATTTCATGCCGGCCACCTCCACCGCGGTGACGGTGCGCGCGGGTGAAGACACCACCATTGCATGCAACTCAGGCAAGACATCGGCGACGGCGAAGCCCAGCAAGGGGCCGTTGTTCGACAGCAAATGCTCGGCGGCCCGGTTTGCAAAGACGATGATATTTTCATCATCAAGGCCAATCACCGGCGTCGGAACATATTGCAAAACCTCGTGGACAACCGCCAAGCTGGTGGCATCGGCCGTCACCTGCTGGTGCGTTTCGTTCACGACGACATTCAATTGCCGATTGGCCGCCACCAACTCCTGATTGGTCGTCCGAATCTTGATATCCAGTTGCTGGTTCTCTTCAATCAACTCCCGGTGTTCAAACGCCTTGTCGATTTGTTCTCGCAGTTGTTCGTCGACCCAAGGTTTTGTCAAAAACCGATAGACGGCGCCTTCGTTGATGGCATCGGTCACCGACTGCAGCTCGGTATAGCCCGACAGCACAATACGAATCGTGCCGGGGAAGCGCAGTTTGGCCTCACGCAAAAATTCCACCCCGGTCATACCCGGCATGCGCTGGTCGGAGATGATCACGTCGACTTGATTCTTTGCCAGCAACTCCAGCCCTTCGGCGCCGCTGCTGGCCGACAAGATTTTGTGGCCGTCGCGGCGGAACAGTCGTTTGAGTGACGACACCACGTTGGGTTCATCATCCACCAACAGCAACGTGCGTTGCGGCTTGCGAAAACGCAAGAGATGCTCCGGCAGCCGGTGCCGCTCGGTCAATAGGTTTGCCAGCGTGGCGGCATCCACCGGCCGAGAAAACAAATAGCCCTGAATTTCATCGCAGACATTGCTGCGCAAGATCTCGCATTGCGTCTCGGTTTCTACCCCCTCGGCAATCACCCGCAAACCCAGGCCGTGCGCCATTGAAATGATGATCTTGGCAATCACGGTGTCGGCCCGCGTATTGTCGATATCGCGTACAAAAGACTGGTCGATCTTGACCTTGTCAAAAGGGTAGCGCTTGAGGTAATTCAGCGACGAATAGCCGGTCCCAAAATCATCCAGCGACAGTCGGAAACCGGCGTCCTTGAGTTCATGCAACATCGCTTCGCAGCGGGCCACATCATCCATCAAGGCGGACTCGGTGACCTCCAGCTGAATCAGCGCGGGGGTAATCGCTTGTTCGGCCAATACCGCACAGAAGGCCCGCGCCAAATTCGGATCATCAAACTGCAAGGGCGAAACATTCACCGCGACGGGCGGCGGCAGCAGGCCCTGGTCGAGCCATATTCGCAGGTCTTTGCAGACCTGCCGCAACACCCAAAGCCCGATCTTGATCATCAGGCCCGACTGTTCGGCAATTGGAATGAAAACGCTCGGCGAAATCACCCCCAACTCCGGCCGATGCCAGCGCAGCAATGCCTCCATGCCGCAAATGCTGCCGGTCTGCAAATCGGCCAGGGGTTGGTAGAGCACCTGAAACTCGCCCAGTTCGGTGGCCAGCCGCAAGGCTCGCACGGTATTTTCGTGCGCCAGCACATCCTGGTACATCTTGTCGCTGTAGAACTTGTAGTTGTCGCGGCCACTGGATTGGGCGCGGTGCAGCGCAATCTCGGCCGATTTGAATATAGATTCAAAGTTGGCGCCGTTATCTGGGAAGGTGGCAATCCCGATGGAGGCGGTAAGTTCAAATTCCTGCCCGCCAATTTTGAACGGCTGCGATAGTTTCCACAGCACTTCGGCGGCCAGATGCGCGGCACCCTCCGGGTTGGTGGCCGGCAGCATCAGCAAGAACTCCTTGCCTGCATGGTGTGAGACGGTGTCTTGATCCCGCACCGAGTCAGACAAGCGTTTGGCCGTCTCGATCAACAACTTGTCACCCACATGGTGGCCCATGGTTTCGGTGATGGTTTTGAAATGATCCAAGCTGATCAACATCATGCCGAGCTGTTCATTGCTGCGCAGCGCCATGCTGATGGCGTGCGCGGTGCGATCCTGCGCGAGGGTTCGATTCGGCAGCCCGGTCAGCGCATCAAAATGTGACAGGCGGTGTATATGACTCTCGGCGACCTTGGCCTGCGTGAGGTCGGTAAAGTTGCCCAGAAAATTGCAGATGTTGCCGTGCGCGTCGTGCAACACCGCAATCGTTAGAAGCTCCGGGAAAACGGTCCCGTTTTTATGCCGGTTGTAGATCTCGCCCGACCAACTGCCTTGGCCCAGCACTTCGGCCCACATGGCTTGGTAAAACGCGAGGCCATGCATCCCTGATGACAACATTCTGGGGTTCTTGCCAAGCACTTCGGCTTCCGAGTAGCCGGTAATTTCGGTGAAGGCCTGATTCACCTTGATGATTAGCCCGGCCGGGTCGGTGATGGTGATGCCTTCCTTGCTTTGGTTGAAGACCTTTTCGGTCAGCTTGAGTTGCTGCTCATGCACCTTGCGCTGGGTGATGTCATTTTGAATCCCCACAAAGTACAGCAAGGCGCCGCTCTGATCCAGCACGGGGTTGATGCTGAGCTCATTCCAAAATAACGTGCCGTCCTTGCGATAGTTCAGCAGCTCGCCCTTGAACGCCTGCTGCTGGCCGAGCGCTGTGTGGATTTGCGCCACCGTCTCTGGGTCTGTCAACGGGCCTTGCAAGATCGAGCAAGGTCGCCCGAGCAGTTCGGCACCGGTATAGCCTGTCAGCGTTTCAAAGGCCTGATTGACCGCAATCGTCAGTCGGCGGGCATCGGAGATCAAAACGCCTTGTGAAATTTCGGCCAAGGCGCGCTGGCTGATGAAGGCCTGCGTCGCAGCTTGGTACTCCTGCGTCACATCGATGAATGAATGCAGGTGGTGCAACACGCCGCCGCGGATGACTTCGCAACTCGACATCCTGACCAGGCGCAGCCCGCCATCGCGGCGCCGGAGTTGCTGAATGTCG
This sequence comes from Roseateles sp., assembly GCF_031397715.1. GTDB lineage: Bacteria > Pseudomonadota > Gammaproteobacteria > Burkholderiales > Burkholderiaceae_C > Paucibacter_A. Next base: position 9,561 of record NZ_JANNMI010000073.1, on the reverse strand, counting down.
TCAAAAATGTCTCCGCCATCGAGTTTGTATTCGGCATAACGGCGCTGGTTTTCAAGTTCGACAAACCCCAACGCGTTGAAGTCGCTGCCGACTAAGTTGGCGGCCTCCAAGCCGCTCAGGGACAGGAATTTGGCGTTGACGGTGACGATTTCAGCCGAGGGCAAACGCAGCAATTGCGCAACCGGGCTGTGTGCAAACATGTCCCGCCAAGCCTGCTCGCTGGCAAGGTTGGCCGCGTCGGCCTTGCGCCGCTGCGCCCACTCCTTCGCTACCTTCTGGGTGAACCAAGTCAGGGCAGCAGACGCGGCAACCCACAGCAAAAATGAAGCCAAGGCGAACTGTTGCCAGGCCAGCAACAGATGGGCCCGAGAGACGCCCACAACCAACACAAACTTTGGAATGCGCGCCGACCTTTTGTAGGCAAATGTGCGGAAGACCCCATCCAAGGGGCTGGCATCGACATACAGCCCCTGCGATGTCGCCGGCAAGTACTGGCTAAAGAGCGGCCGGTGTTTGATGTTTTTTTCGAAATAGGTGGCCGAGAACGGGCTGCGCATCAGTACGTCGCCGTCGATTGACAACAAGGCCAAGGAGCCGCCCGGCCCCAAATCCATATTGCTCCAGAGGTTGTCAAAAAATTGCATATCGATCGACGCGGCGATCACGCCCTGCAGGCTGCCGTCCGGCGCACGCATGGGCGCTGACACGCTGAGCTGCCACTTGCCGGTGCGCCGGCTCAGCAGCGGCTTGTCGATGAAGAATGTGCTGGCGCTGCCGGCCGCATGCGCGCTGAAGAAGCGCCGGTCGGAGAGATCCAGATCCGCCGTGCCCTCATGCGTGTCATAGACGACATGGCCATGCTTATCCATGACCCAGAGCCCATTCAAGTGCTGCGCCGCTGCCAGCTCCTTGACCAGCAGCGCGTTGGCGGTGGCCGTGCTCAGTTGCCCGCCGGCCTTGAGTGCGGCAAACTTCAGCTGCACCAGTTGCAACAATTGTTCCGCTGATTCAAAGGATGCGCTGGTGTGAACCTCTGCAAACTTGACGTAAGCGGTGGCGACTGCCGCCCCTGTTTGCAGCGCCTTGGTGTGCATGACCGACACGACCAAAAGCCAGAACATCAGCAGTGCGGCAACGACGCCTAGCCAAACCCAAAAGAGTTTGCGCGTCACGCCGTGCTCCACAACCAGGTTCAATTTCATCGGCAAAACCTCGGTGTTCAGAGCCGCCAAGTCGGCGCCAACGCTGATCTGATATCGGCCAAGCTCTGAAAGACTTGAGGCCTGCCCGATTATTCCGATCCTGGTGCTGGTTGCCCAGGCCGCCGTTGCAAATTGCCGGCACTCAAATCAAGATTTTCGGCCTGAATTACCGCCGCGTGCGGAAACTGAAGCCGCAATGAGTCGCCGGCCAAACCCAGGTCACCGACCACCACGCTGCGCACCCCCTGCGGCGGCCAGTACCGTTGCGCGAAGGCCAAGATTTGTTCGGCGCTGACGCGTTCGATATCGGCCTCGTAAGTGGCCAGGTCGGCCAAGGCTTGCCCGCTTTCGATCTGCTCCGCAGCCATCGCGGCGAGCGACTGGGTGGTTTCCATTTGACGGGCCAAGTCGCCGATCAAACCATTGCGGCGCGCCAGCAATTCAGCCGCCGGCACGAGCTCGCTGCTCAAGCGCAGCAACTCGTTGCGCAGCAGTTGCGCCACTTCGGCGGCGTTTCTGTGTTCGGTCTGGCTGCTCAGCAAAAGCAGGCCGCCTGCGGGCAAGGATTCGGCGCTGCTGTAGGCGCCGTAGCTCAGGCCGCGCTTGATGCGCACCTGTTGGTTGATGCGGGAGGAATAGCCGCTGCCCAGGATCGCCGTGGCCAGGGCGCCGCTGTGCAAGTCGGCACGGTTGGCCGGGCCGGGCAGGCCGGGCAGGCCGGGAAGGCCGGGCAGGAGGGCCGGGTAGGGCGCCAGCAAGAGCACGGCGCTTTGGCCGCTGCCGGGCAGGTCCACCAAGAGATTGCGGGCGCCCAGGCCTTGCGGGTCCAGCAAGGTTTCGGATCGGGTCTGCCTGGGCGCAGCGTGAGTTCTGCGCCAGCCGCCAAAGTAGCGCTCGGCCAAGCGCTTGCCTTGGGCGAGATCGAGGTCACCGGCCAAGATCAGCGTGGTCTGCTCAGGCGCCAGGTGTTGGCGGCAAAAGGCCTGCACATCGTCGCGTCGAATGCGCGCCAGTGAGCGCTCGGTGCTGAGGCGACCGGGCGGGGCGTCGCCCCAATGCAGGCGCCAGGCGAGCTTGTGCGCCAAGACCGCCGGGTCGGCCGCCGCCAGTTTGAGGGTCTGCTGCAGCTGCAGCCGACTGCTGGCGACCTCCCGCTCCGGCAATGTCGGCGCGCGCAAGACATCGGCCAGCAAGGCCAAGCTGCCGTCCAGGTGCGGCGTCATCACCGTCATGACCAGTCGGCTGGCCTGCGCGCCGGTGCTGATGTCCAGCCCGCTGCCCAGCGTGTCGGCGGCATCCGCCAGTGCGCTGGCATCGGCCTTGATAGGGCCCCGGCGCGCGCCCTTGCCGAGCACGCCGAAGCTGAGTTCGGCCAAGCCGCTCTTGCCCGGCGGATCGAGCAGGCTGCCGGCCTGCACGCTCAACAGCGCCGTCACCAAAGGCAGGCCACGCCGCTCGATCACCACCAACCGCATGCCGTTGGCCAGCGCCGCCTGCGCAAACGCCGGCATCAGCAAGGGCTGCGCCGGCGCGGGCGGCGGCGGCCACGCAAAGTCACCGGCTTGCGCAAAGCCGCACAAACTCAAGGCCAGCAGCCAGGTAAAGCGCTTCATGCCCTGCGACCTTGACTCGGCCTTGCGACACCGGATCCGTACAGCAGCGTCACCCGCGCGCTCTGCTGCACATCGCGGCGCACCACGCGTTGCACATCGGCGGCCGTGACCGCTTGCAAGGCCGCCAAGTCGTGTGCGGCCGCGCCGGCGTCGCCGCGCAGGGTGGCCGCCAGCCCCACCACCTCGGCCTGGCCTTGCGGGGTTTGCCTGGCGACCAAGGCGGCGGTCAGCAATTGGGTCTTGGCCTTGTCCAGCTCGCGCGCGCTGATCGGTTCGTCCGCCAGCCGTTCCACTTCTCGCGCCAGCGGCGCTTGCAAAGCGGCGGCCGAGCGGCCCTCGGCGGCCACCGCATGGGCCACCAGCAAGCCGGCTTGCGCATTCAGCTGCGCCTCGAAGCCCACGCTTTGCGCCAGCTGGTCGCGGGCCACCAGCGTCTCGTTCAAGCGCGCCGAGTCGCCCAGCGCCAACAGCGCCTGGGCGACCTGCCAGACCGCAGCGTCGGCGCTGTCGGCGCGCGGCCCCTGCCAGATCAGCAGGGCGGCCGGCAGCGGTGCCTGCGCGCTGGGCAGATGGTGGGTCTGGTCACGCAAACGGCGCGGCTCGACCACCTGCTGGCGCGGAATCGGCCGTGCCGGCCGCGCGATGCTGCCGAAGTAACGCTCTACCGCAGCGTCCAGCCGCGCGCCGTCAAAAGCCCCGGCGACGATCAGCACGGCATTGTCAGGCCGGTAGTAATTGGCATGGAACTCATTGACGTCGCTCAGGGTGGCGGCGTCCAGTTCTTCGATATTGCCGATCACGGGCCGCCGGTAGAGGTGGACCTGGTAGCCAAAGCCGGGCACCGCATGGAAGAGCCGGCCATAGGGCTCGCTCAGCACGCTCTGGGCGTATTCCTCCTTGACGACGGCGCGCTCGCTGTCGAAATTCGCCTGATCCACCGTCAGGTTGGACATCCGCTCGGCCTCGGCCCACAACACCGGCTCCAGATGGTTGGCCGGCACGACGCAGTGGTAAGCCGTTACGTCCTCGGCGGTGAAAGCATTGTTGCTGCCGCCCACGTCCTCGGTCATGCGGTCGAATTGCTCGTTCGCCATATGGCGCGTGCTCTTGAACATCATGTGTTCAAACAGATGGGCGAAGCCGCTGCGCCCGGCCGGGTCATCTTTGCCGCCGACCCGGTACCAGAGCTGTACCGCGACCGAGGCGCCGCCGCTGGGCAGCTGGATGAACTCCAGGCCATTCGCCAAAACCCGCCGCTGCAGCTGCTGCTGCTGCTGCGGGAACGGCGCCGTGCCGGCTAGCGCGCCCAGCCCATACAGGCCGGCCAGGCCCGCGCCGGCCCGCAGCAGATCGCGGCGGCGGCTTGAAAATCTAAATACTGCATCCGTCATGCAGCAAGCATATCTGGCAGCTGGCAGACTAGCGGCCTGAACCAAGGAGCCTTGATGAAATTCGCATACACGATTGCTTATGTTGCCGACGTGGCCGCGTCGCTGGCCTTTTATGAGGCCGCCTTCGGTCTGGCCACGCGCTTTTTACATGAATCGGGCAGCTACGGCGAGCTGGAGACGGGCGCCACCGCGCTGGCCTTTGTGGACCACGCGACTGCACGTGACAGCGTCGGCGCGGATTACGTCGCCGCCGGCAGCAGCGCCGCGCCGCTAGGGATCGAGATCGGCCTGGTCTGTGACGATGTGGCGGCGGCGTTTGAGCGCGCCGTCAAGGCCGGGGCAACCGCCTTGAATGCACCCAAGACCAAACCCTGGGGCCAGACGGTCGCCTACCTGCGCTGCCCCGACGGCACGCTGGTGGAGTTGTGTACCGCAATGAGTTGATGCGCCACAGACGCCGCTTACTATGGCGGCCATGATCACCTCGCTGGACTTAGCTCTGCTCTACCTCGTCGCCGCCGTGCTGGGCGTGGTGGTGTGCCGCTCACTCAAGTTGCCGCCGATGTTGGGCTACCTGGTGGTCGGCGTCTTGATCGGCCCGCACGCGCTGGCGTTGGCCGGTGACACCGCCAGCATCCGCTACCTGGCCGAGTTCGGCGTGGTGTTTTTGATGTTCGTGATCGGGCTGGAGTTCAACCTGCCCAAGCTTTACAGCATGAGGAGGCTGGTGTTCGGCCTGGGGCTGTGGCAGGTGGTCATCACCATAGTCGGGGCGGTCGGCCTGCAGTTCTTGCTGACCTGGGGCCTGGCAGCGGCGGGCCACAGCTGGGGGCTGGACTGGAAGGCCGCCCTGGTGCTGGGCGCCGCGATGGCGATGAGCAGCACCGCCATCGTGGCGCGCCTGATGGCCGAGCGCCTGGAGCTGGAGAGCGAGCATGGCCGGCGCGTCATCGGCGTGCTGTTGTTCCAGGACTTGGCCGTGGTGCCGCTGCTGGTGATGATCCCGGCACTCAACAGCGGCGGCGCCGAGATGGCCGAGTCGCTTGCCTGGGCCACCATCAAGGCGGCCGTGCTGCTGACGATTTTGTTGGTCGGTGGGCAAAAAGTGATGCGCTGGTGGCTGACCCGGGTGGCGCGCCACAAGAGCGATGAGCTGTTCATGCTCAACCTGCTGCTGGTGACCTTGGGCCTGGCCTGGCTGACCGAACACATGGGCTTGTCGCTGGCGCTGGGTGCCTTTGTGGCCGGCATGCTGATCGCCGAGACCGAGTTCAAGCACCAGGTGGAGACCGACATCCGGCCCTTTCACGACGTGCTCTTGGGCCTGTTCTTCATCACCATTGGCATGAAGCTGGACTGGCACACCTTGATTGACCAATGGTGGTTGGTGCTGCTGCTGAGCGTGCTGCCGATCTTGATCAAGTTCGGGCTGATTGCCGGCCTGGCCTGGCTCTTCAAGGCGCCCACCGGCGTGGCCTTGCGCACCGGCATCTATCTGGCGCAGGCGGGTGAGTTCGGCTTTGTGATCCTGACCCTGGGCGTGCAGCACCAGCTGGTGGCACCGCAATTTGTCAGCCCGGTGTTGGCCGCGATGGTGATCTCGATGTTTGCCGCGCCGTTTTTGATCATGTACAGCAACCGCATCGTGATGAGGCTATCCAGCAGCGACTGGATGATGCAGTCGCTGCAGCTGACCAGCATCGCCAAAAAGGCCTTCAAGGCCGAGAGCCATGTGATCATTTGCGGCTATGGCCGCAGCGGCCAGAATCTGGCCCGCTTGCTGGAGGGTGAACAGATCCCTTACATGGCCCTGGACCTGGACCCCGACCGCGTGCGCCAAGCGGCAGCCGCCGGCCAGAGCGTGGTGTTTGGTGACGCCGCACGCCTGCAAAGCCTGATGGCGGCGGGCCTGGCGCGCGCCAGTGCGGTGGTCATCAGCTACCCCGGCACGCCCTCGGCGTTGAAGATCTTGCGCCTGGTGCAAGAACATGCGCCGCAGGTGCCGGTGATCGTGCGCACGATTGACGACACCGATCTGGAGCGCCTGCGCGCGGCGGGTGCGACCGAGGTGGTGCCGGAGGCGATTGAGGGCTCACTGATGTTGGCCAGCCATGCGCTGGCGCTGGTGGGTGTGCCGATGCGGCGGGTGATTCGGCTCACCCGTGACGCGCGGGATGCCCGTTATGGCCTGTTGCGCGGCTACTTTCACGGCGCCGACGACGACACCGCCGAGGAGCGCCAACAGGCCCGGCTGCGCACCGTCACCCTGCCGGCCAGCAGCACCTATGTGCACCAGCGGCTGGGGCTGTTGTCCTTGCATGCGGCGGGGGTCAAGGTGGTGTCGGTGCGGCGCGCCAATGGCCGGGTGCTGGACGCCGATGACCAGTTGGAACTGGCGAGCGGCGACACCTTGGTGCTGTCGGGGTTGCCGGAGGCGTTGGCGCTGGCGGAAGAGAAGCTGCTGAGAGGGTAATGCGGGGCTGCGCCACGCTGAATTTTTTGGCCTGGATGGAGGGGATGGAGGGGATGAAGAAATTCAGCCTGAATTCGCCAAGGCCGGCCGTTGATGCTTGGCCGTTGAGCTCAGCCGACAGTTGACGAATTTGCACCCATTGCATTGATCCCTTTCATCCCCTTCATCCTGGCTAAATATCTTCTGTTGGCGCGAGCAAGCTGAAAACTTTGCAAGGCCGACAGCTCGATGTGCGGCGGTTTAAAAGGCCAGGCTGAATTTTTGGCCTGGATGGGGGGATGAAGGGGATGCTGAAATTCAGCACGTAGGTTGGAGTGAACGCCGTGAACTCCAACTTGGCACAGGCCGAACAAGCCTGACCTTCGGCACATCAGCACTACCCGCACGATGCCGGGAGTTCGCCCCGGCGGCCGACCCTCTTCTCTTGTCTCGCCAAGAGAAGAGGGCAAGAGAAGGCGACCCTGCCGCATGGCCCTGCGGGTTCGCTCAGATGCTCAAATTTGCCGGGCCGCGCCCAACTCACTTCGCTACGCTGCGTTCAAACAAGGGGCGCGAAACCAGTGCTTGAAGTCGCTGCGCGACGCCCTGCAAATTCTCCGCTCTTCGCCCATGCAGAAGGGGCTGAACTCCAAGAACACGGCTCGCTGCGCGTCGCCTTGAGGGGTGCGCGCTACGCGCAGCACCTCGCAAGTCGCCAGCCTGCGGGTCAGGCCTTTAAGTTTTAGACCTGGCCCCGGCCTTGCACTTTCAGTCCGAATCCGCCAAGGCCGGCCGGTGATCCTTGGCCGCTGAGCTCAGCCGACAGTTGACGAATTTGCACCCATTGCATTGATCCCTTCCATCCCCTTCATCCTGGCTAAACATCTTTTTTGCTCACATGAGCAGGCCGGCAACCTTGCCTACTCGACGCCTCAGTTTGACAACTTCTACGCTGATGAATATCATGAGACATACCGTTGTTTTCAAAGAGCCAGACATGCAGCAAACTGCCAAGATATTTGCCACCGGCCGCAGCCAGGCGGTACGCCTGCCGCTCGAGTTTCGCTTTGACGTGGCCGAGGTCTTTATCCGTCGCGACCCGGCGACGGGTGATGTCGTGCTGTCGCGCAGGCCCACGGATTGGCAAGGCTTGCTTGATGCGGTGGCTCAAAACAAGGGCGAAAATTTTGACTTGGAGCGTCGCCAAAGCCACGCCCGGCGTGACCCGTTTGAAGTTTGACTTTTGAAAGCAGCCCGCCATGAGCCTGCGCTACATGCTCGACACCAATGTGGTCAGCCACATCATGCAGGGCCGCGACGCTGAATTGCTGGGACGTTTGACGCAGTTGCCGGTGGGGCAAGTGGTGATGTCCAGCGTCACCTTGGCCGAGCTGGAATACGGCATGCATCGCAAAGGCCAGCCCGAGCGCCTGCGCAATGCCATGAATCAAGTGCTGCTGCGCGTGGACGTGCTGCCGTGGGATCAGCAGGTAGCCACTTGCTACGGCGAGTTTTGCGCCACGCTGGAAGCCCAGGGCATCAATCTCAGCGACTTTGACATGATGATCGCCGCCCATGCGGTGGCGGTGGACGCCACCCTGGTCAGCCGTGACCGGGCGTTTGCGCAAGTGAACGAGCGCCTGAAGCTGCAGGTTTGGTAGGCCGGAAAATTTGGCGAGGCCGGCAGATCGATGTGCGGCGGTTTGACTGGGCAGGCTGAATTTTTTGGCCAGGATGGAGGGGATGGAGGGGATGAAGAAATTCAGCCTGAATCCGCCAAGGCCGGCCGTTGATCCTTGGTCGCTGAGCTAAACAGGCAGTTGACGAATCCAAGCCAACTGCATTGATTCCTTCCATCCCCTTCATCCTGGCTAAATTTCTTTTTTCTTGCGCAAGCAGTCTGGAAACTTTGCGATGCCGACAGCTCGATGTGTGGCGGTTTGAAAGGCCAGGCTGAATTTTTGGCCTGGATGGAGGGGATGAAGGGGATGCTGAAATTCAGCACGTAGGTTGGAGTGAACGCCGTGAACTCCAACTTGGCACAGGCCGAGCAAGCCTGACCTTCGGCACATCAGCACTACCCGCACGATGCCGGGCCGAACATCCGGCATCTGCCGGTAGAACAATTGCGGACAGACCAAGCTAAAAGGGATGAAGAAATTCAGCCTGAATCCGAGACAGCTCGCCGCCGATCGAACACCTGAATTTTGGCGTTAGGTTTCTTGTGATGAAGAGGCGGCTGAGGGTCAAGTCTTTAATCGAGCAGCGGCTGAGGGCTGGAGGGCTGAGGGTCAAGTCTTTAATCGGTCAAGGGCTGAGGGTCTCGGGCTGAGTCGGGCTGAGGGGAGTCGGGCTGAGGGTCGTCGGGCTGAGGGTCAAGTCTTTAATCGTTAAAGTCGGGCTGAGGGTCAAGTCGGGCTGAGGGTCAAGTCTTTATTCGTTAATCTAGGTCAAGGGCTGAGGTCAAGGGCTGAGGGTCGTCAAGGGCTGAGGGTCAAGTCTTTAAGTCAAGGGCTGAGGGTCAAGTCTTTAATCGTTAATCTAGGTCAAGGGCTGAGGGTCAAGTCTTTAATCGTTAATCTAGTCAAGGGCTGAGGGTCAAGTCTTTAATCGTTAAAACAAGGGCTGAGGGTCAAGTCTTTAATCGTTAATCTACTAACGATTAAATCGGGCTGCTGAGGGTCACAGCGGCTGAGGGCCGGCTGAGGGTCAAGTCTTTAATCGTTAATCTACTAACGATTAAAGACTTGACCCTCGGCTCTGGACCTTACCTTGACCCTCGGCTTTGACTTTTAATCTACTAACGATTAAAGACTTGACCCTCGGCTTTGGTGCTCGGCTTTGCCTGACCCTCGGCTTTGCCTTAATCTACTAACGATTAAAGACTTGACCCTCGGCTCTGG
>NZ_JANNMI010000038.1:0-7651 GCF_031397715.1 Roseateles sp. | reverse complement strand
GATGCAGACCGCTTGCTCGACCTGCGCAGCGGCCATGTCGGCCAAAATTTCTGGCAGGCGCGCGTGCAGTTCAGGAAAGCTCAGATGGCAGTGGGAGTCAATGAACATGGTGGTTGAATTAGATCGTCTGTGTCGGCTTGGAGGATGAGATCTGGGTGCCCAAAATCTCTTCGATCTTGTTCTTGACCAAACGGCTCTTTTCATCGGCAGGGAAGCGTACGCCTATGCCTTGGGTGCGGCCGCCGGAGGCATTCGCCGGCGTCAACCAGGCAATCTTGCCCGCCACCGGATAACGTTGATTGTCATCGGGCAAGGCCAGCAGCAGGTAGACATCCTCGCCGAGGCGATATTCCCGGTTGCTGGGCACAAACAACCCGCCGTCCGCGAACACCGGCATGTAGGCCGCGTACAACGCACCTTTTTCCTTGAAAGCCAGCTGAATCACGCTGGGCCGCGCCGCTGCGGTGGCCGGGGCGGCGATGGGTTTGGCGGGCTGATCGTTCATAGAGGCAGTGTAGCGAATGCCTCGCGTCGCTATCGAGCAAAAAGACGCCGTCACCCGCGCCTAGTCGTCGCCTCCAGCAGCGCCTGCCGGCCTTGGGCAAACAGCGACTCCATCAGCAAACCCGCATTCAAGGGGTGCTCGGCATGGCGAGCGGCGCGGCGCAGCGCGGCGTCCCAACCATGCAGGGGCGCGGCGAGGCTAGGCGTCGGCAGCGACTCGGCCGCAAAGTAGGTGGGCGCCGCGCCATGGCTGCGCCGCAGCAGGTCATGGCAGAGGCGCTGCAAGGCGTCGATCGCGCGCGGCAGCGGCCAGTCGACCAAGGCGGCGGCCTCACCGCGGGCCAGGCGCTGCGGCAGCTGTTGCCAAGCGTTGGCACGCAGGCCGGCCTCGAACCAATCGCGTGCTTCTTGCGGCCGGCCGCCGGCGGCCATCAACAAGACCTCGGGCCCAATCACGCCGCATTCGCTCAGCCATTGCAGCGACGGCTGCCGCGCCGGCAGGCCCAGCGGCAGCGGCTGGCAGCGGCTGCGAATGGTCGGCAACAGGCCCTCGGGCGAATTGCTGGCCAGAACGAAACGCAGCAGTCCGCCGGGCTCCTCCAAGGTCTTCAGCAAGGCATTCGCGGCCACATGGTTCAAGGCCTCGGCCGGGTAGACCACCACCACCTTGGCGCGGCCGCGCGCCGAGGTCACCTGGGTGAAATTGAGCATCGCGCGCACCGCATCGATCTTGATCTCGCGGCTGGGCTTGGTCTTGGAGGCTTTGCTTCCCCCGTCTATACCGTCCCGGCCGGTCTCGGCCTCCTGGGCCCAGCCCAGCGACTCACGCAAGGCATCCGGCAGCAGCAGCTGAAAGTCGGGATGGGTATGCGACTGGAATAGCAGGCAGCTCGCACAGTGCCCGCAGGCGGGGCGGGACCGCTGCTCAGACGCAGGATGCTGCTCGCACAACCAGGCTTGTGCCAGCAACAGCGCCAGATCAAACTGACCCACGCCGGCCGGTCCCTGCACCAGCAAAGCATGCGAGCGCGCCGTCGCCAGCGCTTGGCTCAAAGGCTGCACCAACCAAGGCAGCGACTGCTGCTGATTTGGCCCTACCACCCCCGTGCCTCCATCACGGCGACGATTTGTGCCGCCACCTCGGCCACCGACAAGCTGGCATCGATGCGCGCAAAGCGTTGCGGCGCGGCAGCCGCACGCGCCGCATAGCCGCCACGCACGCGTTCGAAAAACGCCAGATCCTGTTGCTCAAAGCGGTCGGCCTCGCGTGCCGCCGCGCGGCGCGCGGCCGCCATCTCGGCGGGCAGATCAAACCAGAGCGTCAGATCGGGCTGGCGGCCGTTTTGAACCCATTGCTCCAGCGTCGTCAGTACGCCCAGATCCATGCCGCGCCCAGCGCCCTGGTAGGCAAAGCTGGCGTCGGTGTAACGGTCACACAAGACGGTCTGGCCGGCGGCAAGAGCGGGCTCGATGACGCGCTGCAGATGGTCGCGCCGGCCGGCAAACACCAGCAAGGCCTCGGTCAAGCTGTCCATGCCGCTGTGCAGAAAGAGCCCGCGCAGCGTCTCCGCCAGTGCGGTACCGCCCGGCTCACGGGTATTGACGACGACCGCGCCGCGCGCCTTCAGGCGCTCGGTCAAGGCCGCGATATGGGTGGACTTGCCGGCCCCGTCTATGCCTTCAAAGGTGATGAATCGAGCTGTCACTTGGATCGGTTACCGCGCTGAAATTTATTGACGGCGCGATTATGCGCGGCCAGGTCGTCGCTGAACTCGCTCGACCCATCGCCGCGGGCCACGAAGTACAGCGCCCGGCTGGGCGCCGGATGCAGCGTCGCCAGCAGCGAGGCATTGCCGGGCATCGCGATCGGCGTCGGCGGCAGGCCGCCGCGGGTATAGGTATTGAACGGCGTGTCGGTCTGCAAATCGCGTTTGCGCAGATTGCCGTCAAAGGCCGGACCCAGGCCATAAATCACCGTCGGGTCGGTCTGCAAAGGCATGCCCAGACGCAATCGGTTGATGAAGACGGCGGCCACCAGGCCACGGTCGGCGGCAGCGCCCGTTTCCTTCTCGACGATGGAGGCCAGCACCAAGGCCTCGTCGGCGCTCTTCAAGGGCAGGCCCTCGCTGCGCCCGACCCAGGCGCTGTCCAGGCGCTTTTGCATGGCCTTGTGAGCGCGCTTCAAGACGGTCAAATCGCTGACACCGCGGCTATAGGCATAGGTGTCGGGGAAGAAACGACCTTCGGCGGCCTGCGCCGGTGCGCCCAGCGCCGCCATCAATTGCGCCTCGGTCATGGCTGCCGTGCTTTGCTTCAGGGCCGGTGCCTTGGCCAGCGCCGCGCGCACCTGTGCGAAGGTCCAGCCCTCGATGAGCCGCAACTGCTCCAGCACCTCGTCGCCGCGCACCATTTTGGCCAGCAGCTCGCGCGGCGTGACGCCCTGGTGAACCTCGTAGCTGCCGGCGCGTATCAGCCGAGCCTGGCCGGACCAGCGAAACCATTCATACAACAGTCGCTGATCGGTCTGCACGCCGGCATTGACCCAGGCCTGTGCCACCTCGCGCGGCGAGCTGCCGGCCTCGATCGACAGCTCGACCGAAGGGCTGGCCAGAGGCAATGGCGCCTGCAACCACCACCAAGCCGCACCGCCCACAGCCGCTGCCAGTAGCAGCAATGCCGCCAGCAATCTGCCTAAAAATTTCATCGTCAATGCCCTTGAACCCGCGCCCTGAATCGGGGGCTGATGATAATCGCGCCATGACTACACACAGCAACACCGATGGGGCGGCCCGCCTGAGCCAGTGGGGCGTGATACGCGCCCAGGGCGAGGACGCGGCCAAGTTCTTGCACAGCCAGCTGACTCAGGACTTTGCGCTGCTGGGCCTACAGGAGGCGCGGCTGGCGGGTTTTTGTTCGGCCAAGGGGCGCTTGCTGGCGACGCTGATTGGCTGGAAGACCAGTGACAACGAAGTGCTGCTGGCCCTGCCGGCTGAGCTGCTGCCGGCCATTTTGAAGCGGCTGACGATGTTTGTGATGCGGGCCAAATGCAAACTCAGCGACGCCAGCGCCGACGTGGCGCTTTGGGGTCTGAATGGCGAGGCCGCTGCCACGTGGCTGGGCGAGGCGGCGCCGGCGGCGCGCTGGGGCCGTGCCGAGATTTCGAATGCCACCGTGATCCGCCTGCCCGGCTTGGCGACTCAGCCGCGCTTTCTGCTGGCCCAAAGCGCCGACGCGCCCGCCCCGGCGCTGCCACCGCTCAGCGAGGCCGATTGGCAGGCCTTGGAGCTGCTCAGCGGCCAGCCCTGGGTGCTGAGCAGCACCAGCGAGCAGTTCGTACCGCAGATGCTGAACCTGGAGCTACTGGGCGGCGTCAACTTTCAAAAGGGCTGCTACCCCGGCCAGGAGGTGGTCGCGCGCATGCAGTACCGCGGCACGCTGAAACGCCGCACTTTTTTGTTCGAGCTGGATGTGCACGCGGATGTCAAGGCTCAGCCAGGTCAGGAGATTTTTCACAGCGAAGATCCCGGCCAACCGGCCGGCCTGGTCGCCAATGCAGCGCTGACGGACGGCCGTGGCCTCCTGCTGGCCGAGACCAAGATCGCCGCCCTGGCCTCGGGCAGCCTGCATTTGGGCGCGCCGGACGGCCCGCTCTTACGCCCGCTCGCCCTGCCCTATGAGCTGACGGAGCCGCAATGAGCGTTGAGATCTACGTCTACTACAAGGTGGCAGACGCGAATCTTGATGCGGCCTTGCTCGCCTTCGAGCAAGCCTTGGCAGGCTCCAACGGGCCGCGCCCGCGGCTGCTGCGCCGGCTAGAAAGCGAGGCCAGCCCGCAGACCTGGATGGAGATTCACGCCGGCGCGGACGCTCAGGCCGACGAGCAGCGGCTGGCCGTCGCCCTGACGCCTTACCTCAGCGGCGCCCGCCACGTCGAGCGCTTTGTGGCGCTGCGCTGAGCTTAAAAAAACGCCGCCTTGATCGCAGCGGCGCAGTCATCCAGCGCGGTCAAAGCCTCGGGGATGGCGCGACCCATCTTGATGAAGTCATGCGTAACGCCCCGGTACAGCTCCAACTGCACCTGGCCACCACTGGCGCGCAGCAGATCGGCATAGGCCAGCCCCTCATCGACCAGCGGATCGCATTCGGCCAGCAGCACGCAGGCAGGCGCCAGATCGCTGTGATCGGTCGCCTCCAGCGGCGCGAAACGCCAATCGCGGCGGTGATTGCGGGCAATGTAGTGGTTGAAGAACCAGTCAATCGAGGCCGCGTCGAGCAAGAAGCCGTTGGCGAACAGCTTGTGCGAGGCAGTGTCGGCGTGCGCCGTCGTGCCCGGCGTGATCAGCAGCTGCAGGGCCAGCTTGAGGCCGATATCGCGCGCATGCAGGGCGCAGACCGCCGCCAGCGTGCCGCCGGCACTGTCGCCGCCGACGGCGATGCGCGTGCCGTCCAGGCCCAAGCTGTCGGCGGTTAAAGCGAGCCAGGCCAGCACCGCCCAACAATCATCGACGGCGGCCGGGAACACATGCTCGGGTGCCAGCCGGTAGTTCAGGGCCAACACCGCCACGCCGCTGCGCAAGGCCAGTTGCCGGCACAGGCTGTCGTGCGTCTCCAGGCTGCCGATGGTGAAGCCGCCGCCGTGCAGATACAGGATCACCGGCAAGCGTTCAGCGTTGGGCGCATACAAACGCGCGGCCAGCGGCCCGCAAGCGCCCGGCACCTGCAAGTTCTCGACCCGGGCCAACGGTGCACGCGGCAGATCCAGAATCTCGGCCCCCATCAGATAGCCAATGCGCGCTTGTTTGGGGCTCAGGCTGTGAAAGGCTGGGCGGTTCGCACGGTGAATACGGCTCAGCACGCCGGCCATCTTGGGTGTCAACAAGGTGCTACTCAAACAGGACTCCAGAGCTTAGGCTTGACGCCAACCGCCGATTTTCTCATCACCCAAGGACTCCCGATGGCCCTGATCCAATATCTGACCCAGATCCAGTTCGATTTCGGCGCCGTCGCCCTGCTGCCGCAGATCTGCGAGCAGGCCGGTATCCACCGGCCCCTGGTCATCACCGATGCCGGCGTGCGCGCGGCCGGCGTGCTCGCGCGGGCGCTGGCGCCGTGGGGCGAGCAGGCACCGCCGGTGTTTGACCAGACCCCCGCCAACCCGACCGAGATCGCCGTGCGCTGGGCCGTCGCGTTATGCCGCCAGCACGCCTGTGACGGCCTGATCGCCATCGGCGGCGGCTCCAGCATGGATTTGGCCAAGGGCGTGGCGATTGCCGCCACCCATGCCGGGCCGTTGAAGAACTTTGCCACCATCGCGGGCGGCAGCGCCTTGATCACCGGCGCGGTGCTACCGGTGATTGCGGTGCCGACCACCGCCGGCACCGGCAGCGAGGTGGCGCGCGGCGCGATCCTGATCGTCGACGACGGCCGCAAACTCGGCTTTCACAACTGGGTGTTGTTGCCCAAGGCCGCCATCTGCGACCCCGAGTTGACGCTGAGCCTGCCGCCGGGTTTGACGGCGGCCACCGGCATGGACGCGATCGCGCACTGCATGGAGACGTTCATGTCGGACGCGGTCAACCCGCCGGCCGAGGCGATCGCGCTGGACGGCCTGCGCCGGGGCTGGGCCCATCTCGAGCGCGCCACCGTTGATGGCAGCGACCGCGAGGCGCGCTGGCAAATGATGAGCTGCAGCATGCAGGGCGCGCTGGCCTTTCAAAAAGGTCTGGGTTGCGTGCATTCGCTCAGCCATGCGCTCGGCGGCATCAATCCGCGCCTGCACCACGGCACGCTGAATGCGCTCTTTCTGCCGGCGGTGATCCGTTTCAATGCCAGTGCCCTCGGCATGCAGCGAGAACACAAGCTGGCGCGGATGGCGCAGGCGATGGGCTTGAATGGCGACGGCGGCAACGGTGTGGAGCTGGCGCACGCCATCAGCGCAATGAACGCCAGGCTGGGACTGCCGGCGGGACTGGCCGCCTTGGGAGTCAAGCCGGCTCAGTTCGACGCCGTCACAGAAGCCGCCCTGCTCGACCATTGCCACAAGACCAACCCGCGCTTGGCCAGTGCCGCTGACTATTCTGAAATGCTGCTGGCGTCGATGTAAGCAGGGGTCCGAGACCGCGCCTTTGAAAACAAAAAACCCGGCAAGCCGGGTTTTTCTCGTTCAAGAACCGCTCAATCAAGCATGCTTGGCATCGAAGAATTGCTCATCTTCGGTCGAGCCCTTCAGCGCGGCGGTGGAGGCATCGCGCTCAATCGTCGTGGTGACGGCGTCGAAGTAGCCGGTGCCGACTTCGCGCTGGTGCTTGACGGCGGTGAAGCCGCGCTCGGCCGCCGCGAATTCCTTCTCCTGCAGCTCGACAAAGGCGCTCATATTGTTGCGGGCATAGCCATAGGCCAACTCGAACATCGTGTGGTTCAGGCTGTGGAAGCCGGCCAGCGTGATGAACTGGAACTTGTAGCCCATCGCACCCAGCTCGCGCTGGAACTTGGCGATGGTCGCGTCGTCCAGGTTCTTCTTCCAGTTGAAGGAAGGCGAGCAGTTATAGGCCAGCAGCTTGCCGGGGAATTTGGCATGGATGGCGTCGGCGAACTGCTTGGCAAAAGCCAAGTCGGGCTTGCCGGTTTCGCACCAGATCATGTCGGCATAGGGCGCATAGGCCAGGCCACGGCTGATCGCCTGCTCGATACCGTTGTTGGTGCGGTAGAAACCTTCGATGGTGCGCTCGCCGGTGCAAAACGGCTTGTCGTTGGCGTCGATATCGCTGGTGACCAGGTCACCGGCTTCGGCGTCGGTGCGGGCCAGCAGCACGGTGGGCGTGCCCATCACGTCGGCGGCCAGACGGGCGGCGACCAACTTGGAGACCGCTTCACGCGTTGGCACCAAGACCTTGCCGCCCATATGGCCGCATTTCTTGGCCGCGGCCAATTGGTCCTCGAAGTGCACGCCGGCAGCGCCCGCTTCGATCATCGCCTTCATCAGCTCAAAGGCATTCAGCACGCCACCGAAACCGGCTTCGGCATCGGCCACGATGGGGGCGAAAAAGTCGATGTCGTTCTTGCCTTCTGACCATTGAATCTGGTCGGCGCGAGCAAACGTGGCATTGATCTTCTTGACCACCTTGGGCACCGAGTCGACCGAGTAGAG
>NZ_JANNMI010000033.1:0-3145 GCF_031397715.1 Roseateles sp. | reverse complement strand
GGCAGCAGATAGTCGTACTCGCTGCGGCGGATGGCCATGGCGCGGTCCAGCCGCCGGTAGTCGGCCAGGCTCAAACCCAGCGCCTCCGAATGCGCCCAGCCTATGCGTTCGCACCACTGCACATAGACGGCGTTATTGGTGTGGTTGAGCCCGTCAATATCGCCGGCAGCGGGGCTCAGCGGCAGGGTGAAGGGGACGGCGGCGAAGTCCCAGCGGTTGGTGATCACGGCGTTGGCGACGGGCGGAAGTGGGCAAGAAGGCAGCCGTGAGATGTCGTTCCTAAGCCAAAACCCAGGCCAGCAAGCTCAAGCCCAAGGTCACGGTCAGCAGCTTGGCCATCTGCGACAGCAGTTCGGCCTCTTTGGTCGACGCGGGCTTGAACGCATCTTGGCCCTCGGCTTGATGGCAAGAGCGCCCCGAACTCAGCGCACAACTGCAACGCCGGCCTTGCTCGCAATTGCCGGTGCAGGCGTTTTCGGCGGGGCTGATGTGGGGCAAATGCCATGCCCCGGCGTGCTCGCGCTGACGTTTGCTGTGGGCTTTGCGATCGCGGTCCGCGTCGACGGCTACCGATGTGTTGATCAAGCTGTTCATGGGTTTGTTCCTGAATCAAAGGCCTGGACAGCTCGAATGTAGGGTCCATGCGCGGCCCCGTTGATCCCGCGATTGAGGGGGTGGGCCCTCAAGCCGGCGCGGACCGTGATCGACGCCACGGTCTTGGCCGCAATGCCGAGAGCTTGAGTCCTTACCGCAGCCCCCCAATGCGCGCATCCTTGGGGTAACTGACAACATAGTCGGCTGTGATGCGCACGCTCTTGCCGGGCTCCAGCGACAACTCCCAGGCCACCACGCCGGGCTCCTTTTTCCATGCATCAAAGCTGGGCGTGGGGCTGAAGACGGCTTGCACGCGGATGTCTTCATGCCGCGCCACCGGCGAGGCCTCCAGCACTTGCAACTGCACCGCCTTTTTGTGCAGGTTCTCCAACACAAAGGCGCGGCCAATTTTTTGTTCGGCGCGCGCGCCGATGAAGCCGGTGTTGGCGCCGCCGCGCTGCTCGGGCTCGACCTTGACGCGCAGCATCTCATCGCGGCCGAAGAACAGCGCCAGCTGGGCCTCTTGGCCCAGGTTGAGGTGGCTGTTGCCGACAAAGTCGCCATCACGAAACAGCTGCAAAGCACCGCTGGGCCATGAGCCCGCGGGCCGGCTGGCCTCGGCCATCAAAAAGGCTTGCGCCTCTTGCTGCGGCTGCACACGGCGCACCACCCGCGCGTCCAGCTGCTCGCTGCCGAGTGCGTAAGCGACGCGTTGGCCGTCGCTGGCGATGCTGGCCAGACCCGGCACGCTGTACTCGGCCGCGAACTCACCCTGGAACACGCTGACGTCGAAGCGTGCGGAGTCGTCTTGCGCCTGCTCCGCCGGGCCGCGTGCGCTGGCCATGATTGCGGGGGCCGGCGCAGCACGCATGTATTGCATTTCTTGTTGCGCCTGGACGGGCGGCAAGATGTCCAACGTCCAGGGCCGGGGCGGCGCGATGCCGGTGTTCTGGCGGGGTTGCACGGTCGACAAGCGCAGCTTCACGCCGTGCCAGTCTTCGCCACTGTTTTGCGCCACCTGCGCTTGGCGCTCCAGGCGCAGCTGTGCCTTGGCGGTGTCCAGATGGGCGCGGTAGAGGGGCGTCCAGCCCGCTTGAGTCAGCCGATAGCTCAAGCGCAAGTCGCCGGGCTGCGCTGCGGCCAGCCGTATTTGCAAGGACCGGACCTGCGGGTTGGCCTGGATCAGGCGTTCGCGCTCGGCCAGCAGCGGGGTCAGGTCTTGCTCGATCAATTGCTTTTTGCGCAGCAGCTGGTGCTGGCGCTGCAGCGCCTCCAGACCGCTGCGGCGCAGGGCCTCGGCGGTGCCGACGATGGCGGCTTGATGGCCCGCGCCAGGGCCAGAGCCGATATTTTTGAGAAAGCCCAGCACCAGCTCTTGGGCGTCGATCTCGGCCTTCAGGCCGGCTTGCTTGTCCTCCAACTCGCGGATGCTGGCGTCGAGCGGGCTGGCCGCGCATTCGGGCGCGCGCTCACGCGGCAGGGTTTGCACGCTGATGTCGCCGATCTGAAGGCCGGCATCACCCTGTAACTGCAGCGAATCAAGATCGAAGCGGGCCGTCAGGCAGCTGAGTTTGAGCGTTTGGGCGCCGCCAGCGAGCTTGGCCACCCGCTCCACCGTGGCGCCACCCGGGTAGACGAGCACCTGACTGATCTTGCTGCTTTGGGCCGCAGCGAGCGCCGGCAGAACGCAGAGCAGGGCGAGAAGGCGGTGGGTGTGCATGCGGGAGGCTCCAAGTGGTCAGCGGCACCATAGTATGGCCGCCGACCCTGGCACACTGGCGGCATGAGTGACACCCCACAAGCCAATTCCGCCCGCAAAGCCCTGGTACTGTTTTCCGGCGGCCAGGATTCAACCGCCTGCCTGGCCTGGGCGCTGGAACGTTATGCCGCGGTTGAGACCATCGGTTTCGACTACGGCCAGCGCCACCGCATCGAGCTGGAGTGCCGGCTGACCGTGCGCGCCGAGCTGCTCGCGCGCTTCCCCGCCTGGGCGCCCAAGCTGGGCGACGATCATTTGCTGGACCTGAGCTTGCTGTCGCAGATTTCCAGCACCGCGCTGACCGAGCACCGCGCGATCGAGATGCAGGCCAACGGCCTGCCGAATACCTTTGTGCCGGGGCGTAACCTGTTATTCCTGGGCTTCGCCGCCACCTTGGCTTACCGGCGCGGCGCCTCGGTGCTGGTGGGCGGCATGTGCGAGACCGATTTTTCCGGCTACCCGGACTGCCGCGACAACACGCTCAAGGCGCTGCAAGTGGCGCTGAGCCTGGGGCTGGATGCGCCGATGACGATTGAGACGCCGCTGATGTTCATCACCAAGGCGCAAACCTGGGCGCTGACCGAAAATATGGGCGGCGCGGCCTTGAATGAGCTGATCATCGAACACACCCACACCTGCTATCTGGGCGAGCGCACACAGCGCCACGCCTGGGTTTGAGCCTTGGCATCAGCACTGGCACGGTCAAGGTCCACCGCCGCAATGTTTACCGCAAACTTAACATCTCGTCGCAAACCCAGTTGTTCTCGCTGTTCTTCCCGGTTGGCGAGGTCA
>NZ_JANNMI010000022.1:0-8194 GCF_031397715.1 Roseateles sp. | reverse complement strand
GGCTGGCAGGATTCGAACCCACGACCCCTTGGTTCGTAGCCAAGTACTCTATCCAACTGAGCTACAGCCGCTCCAAGCCCTCTACTATAGCATCGAATTTTCGGTCTAAGTAATATTTAGATCTAACTATCCGATAGCTCGCGCGTTATTTACTCCACGATGCACTCCACGTCGCACCGCTTGCAGGCAACGTGCTGTAGCCGAGCAGGATGTCCAACAACCAGCCGCAATAGGCCGCCGGCAAGGCCTGCAGGCTGGAATAGCTGGCCAGCGGGCCCCAGGGCAGCCACAGACCCACAACAAGCCAGCCCGACTGGAACAGCGTCAGCTGCGCAACACTGTTGGCACCCAACACCCACCACATCAGGCCGAAGGTGAGGATGTCGAACCGCGAGCTGATCGGTCCGAACAACAGCATGAAGCGGCCGCTGTCCAACGGCTACCATTGCAGCGGCTTGGCCAGCGACTCAGGGTCGACATTGTCGAAGGGGATGCCGCTCTGGGCGATGTCGTACAGCAGGTGTTGCACCAGCAGTTACAAGGGCAGCATAGGCAGAAAAGGCAGGAAGGCACTGGCCACCAGCACGCTCAGCACATTGCCGAATGTTGAGGCTGGCCGCATGCAACTGGTGCCGGCGGCCCAGCGGGAGGCCTATGCCTACGCCATGGCCGGAGCAATGGCGCAGAACGTCTACCTGTACTGCGCCTCGGAGGGACTGGCCACGGTGATACGCGCTTGGTTCGACCGCCACGCGCTGTCGCAAGCCATGGGTCTGCAAGCCGATCAGCAACTGCTGCTGTCGCAAACGGTAGGGGCGATGAAGGCCGACCAAGCGGCCTGAACGCGATTCGCAAATGCGCAGTCACATCAACCCGCGCGCGGGCCAGCCGGCGTCCGCCAACGATCTCATCAATGTGAACCAGCTCATTGCGGCCGACTACGCCGAACGGCCCGATCCGGGCGGTGCCCGCTCAACAGGTGGCCTTCGGCACTTCGGGTCACCGCAGCTTGGCTGTCGCGATCTGGCGTTTAACGAATGGCATGTGCTGGCCATCGAGAAGCTCACCTCTGCGGCTGGCAACGGCGCGCCCATCGGCGGCATCAAGGTCTGCACGGCCAGCGCCAAGTTTGCCGCAAGACCGTCCGGCACCGAGGACATCGACAAGATCTACGCCGAGAGCTTTCGCGACCCGGCCCATTTGCAGGCGCTGCTGCGGAGAGCCCGGGCCTTGGTCGATGCCGCAATCACGCGGCGTGAAACGCTGGCTGTGCGTGCACCGGCAAGGCCTGCGTTCAAGCGCCAGCGACCGCACCAAACATGACCCCAGCGCCGGCGGTGACCGCCATAGCGGCGGCACCCCAAAACGCGACGCGCCAGCTACCGCTCACGATCGGCGCGCCGCCCGCCTTGGCCGACAGCGCCCCCAGGCCGGCCAGGAACAGCAGCGACGACACCGACACCCAGAGCATCAAATACGCCGGCGATGCCGTGGCCACGACGGCAATCGGCAAGACCGCGCCAACCGCGAAGCTGGCCGCAGAAGCAAGCGCGGCCTGAACGGGACGCGCCGCCGTCGTGTCGGACAGCCCGAGCTCGTCGCGCGCATGCGCAGCCAGCGCGTCATGGGCCATCAGCTTGGCGGCGACTTGATCGGCCAGCGCCGGCTCCAAGCCGCGGCCGACGTAAATACCCGCCAGCTCTCTTTGCTCGCCCACCGGATCTAGTTTCAGCTCGGCACGCTCGCGCGCCAGGTCGGCATGCTCGGTATCTTGCTGCGAATGAACCGAGACGAACTCACCGGCCGCCATTGACATGGCGCCAGCGATCAGCCCCGAGACGCTGGTCAGCAGAATCAAGCGCGGCTCGGCGCCCGCAGCGGCCACGCCGAGAACGAGGCTGGCGGTGGACACAATGCCGTCATTGGCGCCCAGCACGGCGGCACGCAGCCAGCCGATACGGTCGCTGCGGTGATGTTCGGTATGTCGGCGCATCGTGGGGTCTCAGTAAATCGTGCTGCGGCCGCTTACGCAGCCGCGTTGCACCGAAGCCGAACCGTCCAGCCTGAGCCAGTGCGGGGCTGCGGCCCGAGCGAAGCCGCCCGTTTGGCCATTGCAGCGCTCGGTGCTGGCATGAGCCTAAAACGCTTCACGCATGCAGGCGGAAGCCGTCCGCCCGGCGCAGGTGATAGGGCACAAATTCATCGACCGTGTCCAGTGAAACTGCGGCCTGCAGTACCGCATCAAGATCCGAGTCCAGTCTATCGACCGGACGCTGCCCTTCCAGATGCGCGTTTGCAGCCGCAAACCAAGCCGCCACCGCCCAGTCCGACCAAGGTTGCGGCAACTCCGCGCGCACATGCTGAGCCCCCGCGTGCAGGGCCAAGTCCGGCCCAACACCTCATTGGGTTCTTTCGGCGCGGTCGGCGCAGTTTGCGGCTTTGACTTCCCTGGGCTCGCAGGGCGCCCCGGCAGGGCTGCCGGCGAAGGGTCTGAGTTCTTTTGGCTCATCAGATACTCCGATCAGAAGTTTGCGCGGGCGAGCGCGTTGAAAACCTGAGCGTAAGTAAGCCACGCGCGTTCGACTGTGCGAAAGCGCACATGCTGACGTTTATTCAACGAACTAGAGACGCGGGCATGAAGTCTTCGACAGCTGTTCGCCCCGGCGCCGGCCAGCCGCGCGCGGCCGAGAACGAGCCAAGTGGCCGTTGGTACATCAGTTTGGCGATGCTCAAGCGCCAGCAAGAAGAAGGGACGGGGATGGGAATCCCGCAAAAGTCCTGCAGAAATGGAAAACGGGTCAGCAGCTTGGAGCTACTGACCCGTTGATTCTCTTATTATTTTTTTGGTGCGGCTGGCAGGATTCGAACCCACGACCCCTTGGTTCGTAGCCAAGTACTCTATCCAACTGAGCTACAGCCGCCAAGCCTTGCAGTTTAGCATGGATTTATTGGCCTAAGCGAGCACCGGCCTTGTCCAATGAAGCGTGAGCCTGAACCGAGGTTTTGAGGATGGCGAGTTGAAGCCGGTTGATCATCACAAACAGGGTATTCGACATGAACGAAGGCAAGCTAGACATGATTACCACGATCAAGGGGCGCTTGCGCGGCAGTGCTGCAGTCGAGTTCACTGCCGACAGCGGCACGGATCCCCGCAGGGCCGAGCATTACGCCGTCATCTGCCGCGTGCTGCAGCGTTTTGACTACCCCCCTGCCGGCGCAACAAAAGCGAGCGCGGCGTCTTCATTGGTCAAACGCTACGCCGCCCTAGTGCTCTATTCAAGCGCAAGTTCACGCCCACTGATGGCACGCCCTGCTGGTGGCGATGGACCGGCCAACGAGGACGCCTACGGCCCGGCCATCGCGCACCTGTTGCAGCCGCCGCGCCTTCTGCCGCCCCGCATCACGGCCGCGCCCGACTGGCCGAAATGGCCGCACGCGACAGCGACACGGCCCTGCACCGCAGGCTCAAGCACGACGTCGCGCCGGATCTGCTTGTCATTGACGAGCTGGGCTACTTGTCGTGTTCGAACCATCTAGGCAAGCCTTTCTCTGTTTATCTTTCACTTGTCGTTGCCGCGCCGGGCATTTCCCCGGGGGCCCTTTACTCTAAGAAAGCTCAACACAACTCCCCGCGGCGTGTGCTGGCGCGGCCTCGGGCGGTCTGCGTTGACGTGGCACCCTGCGCGCGATGACCGGGAGCCCACTGCTTGATCGCCTTGATAGTGAACTCTGGCAGCGGCATGAGTTTGACGCGCAAGGGGTGGCCGAGTTGGTTGAACGAACCAGACGCCACACACGGGACCTTGTTCTCCGAGCCTCGGCCGACCTTGGCGCCGGATCGCTCGCTGCTCAGATCGGCGGCGTCGAGCTGAAGCTCGCCGACAAGTCGGTTTTGGCCTGGCTGAACCTGAGATGCAGCCCACGTAGCCCGCCGGCTAACTCACCAGATGAGCCTGGCTGAGGATCATTGCGAATCAAGAACCAACTTAACTTAACTCAACTGAACTCAGCCCAAGCCACGCTCGCTCGCCCACACCGCCACTTGCACCCGCGAGCTCAGATTCAACTTTCGCAAGATGTGTTGAACGTGGATTTTCACGGTCGTCTCGGCAATGCCTAGCGTGCGTGCAATTTCCTTGTTGCTGGCGCCACGCACGATCTCGCGCAGCAATTCCTGCTCGCGCGGCGACAGCAGCGAACTGCCCTCATCCAAGGTGCCAGCGGGCGCGGGCGGCGCTGCTGCCGTGGAGGCCTTGAAGACCCGCACCAGCTTGTGCGTCATCTCGGCACTGACGACGGACTCGCCACCGACTGCACGGCGGATCGCCGCCGCCAAATCTTGCCCGTCGATGGTTTTGAGCAGATAGCCGGCCGCACCGGCCCGCAGTGCGGCCGCCAAATCTTCCTCGTCTTCGCTGACGGTCAACATGATGAACTGCGTCGTCGGCGCAAGCTCCAGCAAGCCGGGCAACAAATCAACGCCGCGCACACCGGGCATATGGTTGTCCAGCAGCACCACGGCGGGTTGCAGGTCCTTGACTCGGCGCATCGCCTCGCTGCCATCGGCCGCTTCGCCCACCACCTCCAAACCCGGTTCATGAGCCAGCAAGGCGGTCAGACCGCGGCGAAACAGGCTGTGGTCGTCGACCACCATCACGCGAATATTCATAGGGTCCAAACTGATGACTTAAACGGACTCGGACTCAAGCTTTTGCAGCGCCGCCATGCGCCCTTGCGGCGGCAAGGTCAAGCTGATCTGCGTGCCCTGACCGGCTTGGCTGCTGACCTGCAGCTTGGCGCCAATGCGCTGGGCTCGCTCACGCATGATGTGCAAGCCGACATGGGTCTCATCAAAGCAGCCTGCCAGTGCGTCGAAGCCGGCGCCATCGTCACGCACCTCGAAGCGCCACTGCGGGGCCTGCGTCACACGCAGTTCAACGGCGCTTGCGCCTGAATGTTTGCGTACATTGGAGAGTGCCTCCTGCAAGACATGCAGGACCTGCACTTGTTGATCCGGCGGCAAGGGCACGCCTTGCCCGGCCATTGTCAAGCGCGTGCTGAGCCCACTTTGCAACTCAAACTTGGACAGCGTGGTCCGCAAGGCATGGGCAATATCCTCGTCACCGGGCCGGGTGCGGAAGTGCAAGAGCAATTCACGCACATCGGCGTAACTCTCACGCACACCGGCATCGATTTCCGCCAAGGTGGTCTCGATTTCCACCGCCCGCCCGTCTTTGATTGCACGGCGCAATAGCTGCACCTGGATCTTCAAAAAAGCCAGCGACTGAGCGATCGAGTCGTGCAACTCCTGCGCCATCAAATTGCGCTCTTCGCTGACCGCCATCTCGCGGTCACGTGACGCTAGGCGAAGGTTGTCCAACTGTGTGGCCACTTGACCGGCCAAGGCATCGAACAAATGCCGCTCATCATCCGGCACCTGGCGCTCGCCGTAATAAAACAGCTCCACCTCGCCGACCGTGCGGCTGGGGGTGCGCATCGGGATGGCCACGACAGTCTGATAGCCGGCCGCTTCGCAATGTTTGAGTTTGCGTTCGCCCAGTGCAAGTATCGGGATGATGCGTGCGCCGGCCACCGTCTCAAGATGCTCACCACAGGCGCATTCACCGCGGCGCACGCAGCCCTCGGCCTCGACCATGCTGGCCGGCAAGCGCACTTGGCCCAGCATCAACAGGCGTTCTCCGTCCTCGGCCGCCAAGCGCACTGCCGCCGCATCGGCACCGGCAATGCGGCTGATCTTCAAGGCAAACTCCTGCGCCAAGTCTTCGATGCTGGCCGGGCTTTGCACCGCCATCAAGGCAACGTCATAGAGCGCGGCCAAGCGCTCATTTTGGCGCGCCAAATCGGCGGTCTTCTCCGCCACTTTGTGCTCCAGACCGCGGTAAGAAGCTTCCAGTGCATCCGCCATTGAATTGAAACCCAGGGCCAGCGAGGCAAATTCTTCGACCGAATCGCTCTCGTCGATACGCTGCGAAAAATTGCGTGCCGCCATCTGCTTCAAGCCGTCCCGCAGCCGCTGCAGCGGCTGAATGATCCAGACAAAAGTGCCCGACACAAACACCACCGAGGCCGCCGCAACCAGCACCACCAAGCCAAAACACAGACTGCCGAGCAAGGCAGTGCGGGTGGCAATCGCTTTTTCTATCGCCGAGACGAAGACATCGACCGTGCTGACAAATTGGTCGGCCTGATAGCGCAGGCCCGGGTCGCCTGGGGCCTGCAGCAACTTGCCGCGCAGTGGCAACCAGGCCCGCTCAACCTCCGCGAACCGGTCCAGGCTGGCTTGGTTGTCCGGAATGAACAGCGGCCGCGACGGATCGCCATTGCGCAGGCTCAACACCATGGCATCGAAGCCGGCCACACCATCGGCCACTTCAACCCGTTCGCCGGCCTGATGCATCAAGGTCAGCTTGTAGGTCAGCATGCGCATGCGACCGGCCTCGTTGATGGCTCCCGCCCCGCCCTCCAATTGCCATGACACCCACAACGTGAAGGCGATCGCGGCCAGCGCCACGACCAAGAACGTGGTTTGAATCAGGGCGAGCTTGCCCGCCAGACTTCGATAAAGCTTGCGCATGCCGAACGGTAGACGCTGGGCATGCGCAGTCTGTTGACTTAGGTCAAGTAGTCGCCAATCAAGTTTTAGCGGGAGGCGGCGGAAGCTGGCGCCTCCACCGCCGAGGCGGCAGCTTCGGTATGCGGTGCCGCCACATCATGCTTCTCGCCACTCATGTCGATGTCACCACCGCTCTTCATCAGAATGAAAATGGCCAAGGCCGCAAAAACGGCGAAACCGGCGAGTAATTTCCACATGGCGGTGATCTTTCAGCAAGTAAGCAATGCTGAATTGTTGCCGCCAATGCTGACACCAGACTGAGGCCCGGTCGCCTTGGGGTGCGGCCGGGCCCCATGGTGGATCAGCAATTCCGGGTCAATGCGGCAGCATCAGGGCAGTGAACAAAGCCTCGGTGGCCTCCTTGTTGAGGCGAATCTGCTGGGTCGGCTTTGGTTTGTCCTGGTAGCCGAGATAGACTTTGTCGGCGCGTTCGACCAAGATCGTCGAAGCACTCAAGCTAACACTCAGACCCGGCAGACCTGTCAAGCGCAGCACCCTTGCGTCTCCCAAGGCTTCGATGGTGTAGGCGCCGCTGCCAATCGACTTGCAGTTGCGTGGCGAGCGGTCGCTGGTACGCCTCAAGCAGCTCCAATACTTGACGCTCTTGTCGGCGCCGAACGAGAAGCGCAGATCGCGCCGACCCGTGCGGTATTCGCTGCTTGGCGCCTCAAACGCCGCATCAAACACCGAACCCAGCAACAAGGTGGATGCGCCCCAGGCTTCGTTGCTGGCACCGGTGGCCGCGTCGGCGCTGTAGACACAGGGTTGACCACGGTTGGCGGCAATCACTTGATCCAGGCTGCGCGCCGGCGATCTCATCGACGCATCGCTTTCGCTCGTCCAAGCCTCGCATTGAGGCTTCAGCCCTTGGTTCAGTCCGTCCACATAGTTGGACACGCTGCGGCCGTCATAGGCCGGCGGCCTGACGGTGTTGCTGCCGCTTTGGTAAAAGAGCTTGGACTTGGGCGGAAAGTTTACCGCCAGCGCATCGGCATGCACCACCGGATCAGGCCCCCAGGCACTGAACGAGACGCCCTCATCTTGATGCGGATAGCTGCGAATTTCTTTCACCACAGCCAGCATGCTCAGCCCGCCGATATCGCGGGCCTTGCGCTGATTGCTGCTGCGATAACTCTTGCAATAGCTGGACTCGCTCTTGCCATCTTTGTCCCAGACGGCGGCCTCGTGGACGAACTCGGCCGGGCAGGCGAACCACTCGCTGCCGGTCCAATAGGTGTCCGAGCGTTTCCAACTCTTGTCACCGCGCCCGTCGTAGCTAACCCCGAATTGCGACGAATCGGTTTGACCGTCGCTGCCGGTCCAGCGGTACTCCTTGAACTCGGTATAGCGACGCATGCCCTTGGCATCGGGCGTGTTCTGCTCGGCCGTGGCATGAAAACTGCGGTAGTCATAGTTGCCCTTGTCGCTGAAGCTCAACCAGCGCAGTGACATGCTGGCGGCCGGCGCGCTTGCCGCCTCATCAGGCGCGGCAGGCAGTTGCTGAATGGCATTCAACCCGACCACATTGGCGGCAGTCAAGCCCGCCGCCTTGGCCATTTC
>NZ_JANNMI010000490.1:0-6247 GCF_031397715.1 Roseateles sp. | reverse complement strand
AGCAGACGCAGCCGTTGTTCATCTGGATGATTTGCTCTTCGGTGTCGGCCACCAAAATTTCGGTGTCGATGTCTTCTTCGCCAAATTCGTTCTCGATCACGGCGATCTTCTGCTCATGGGCCTCGGTCAAGATGCGCTTGAGCAGAGTGGTTTTGCCGGAGCCCAAGAAGCCCGTCAAGATGGTGACGGGGATGAGGCCTTTTTGTGGGTTTGACATGGTGGTCGGGCTTGGGAGCAGAGGTGGCGCAGTAAATTCACTAGCCCACGATGTGGGGGCGGGTGACTGTCATGCAAGAGGGCCGTCATGTCAATCGGTTATTCTGCAAGACTGTGCAACTACGACACGCCCGTCCCTGTGTCTGACCCTCATCCTATAAAGCCCCCTCACCGGGGGGGGCAAAAAAGCGCCGTGGAGCCACGCGGCCGAACGCGCAATCTGTTCGAGCGCATGTTCGAATTTCTCCATCCTGGTCCGGACTCCAAGTCCGAGTTGATGGAGACGCTGGCCGAAGCCGAGCAGCGCGAGCTGATCGAGCCGGAGTCGCTGCAAATGCTCGAAGGCGTGTTGCGCATGGCCGAGCTGAGTGCCGGGGACGCGATGGTCGCCGCGCCGCGCATGGATCTGCTGGACATCGACGCCCCCTATGACGAGCTGCTGGCCAGCGTGATCGATGCCGGCCATTCGCGCTTTCCGGTGTTTGACGGCCAGCGCGACAACATCATCGGCATCTTGCTGGCCAAGGACCTGTTGAAAATCCAGCGCGCGCCCGAGTTGAATCTGCGTGCCTTGTTGCGCCCGGCCGCCTTCGTGCCCGAGAGCAAGGGCCTGAACGAGTTGCTGCGCGACTTCCGCTCGAACCGCAACCACTTGGCCATCGTCGTCGATGAGTTCGGCAACAACGCCGGCCTGATCACGATCGAGGACGTGCTGGAAGAAATCGTCGGCGAGATCGAGGACGAGTTCGACGACAAGGACGGCGAGTCCAGCATTTACACCCTGGCCGACGGCAGCCAGCGCGTCGCCGGCGACACCACCATCGCCGCGGTCAACCAGTCGTTTGGCGCACATTTTTCTGAAGAAGATTTCGACACCATCGGTGGCCTGATCGCCCAGCACCATGGGCGCGTGCCCCGGCGCGGCGAGACGGTCGAGGTCGGCGGCCTGCGCTTCTCGGTGATGCTGACCCGCGGCGGTTCGGTGCGCTGGTTCAAGGTGACCCGCGTCCAGCAGCACGTCGCTTGATGTTGGCGGGCTTCGCCGCGGCCCTGCTGGCCGGCACCGTTCACACGGCGGCCTTTGCACCGCTTGAGGCCTGGTATTTGCAGCTGTTCGCGCTGGCCTTGCTGGCGCGGCTGACCTGGCATGCCGCGCCGCGCCGCGCGGCCGTGTTGGGCGGCTTGTTCGGCCTGGGTTGGCTGGCCTCGGGATTCTGGTGGATCCATATCAGCCTGCATCAATTCGGCCACCTGCCTTGGCTGCTGGCGGCGCTGGCCGTGCTGTTGCTGGCGGCTTTTCTGGCTTGTTATTACGGCGCGGCGCTGGCCTTGGCGGCCTGGCTGCTGAGGTCAGCCCAACCCGTCTGGCGGATTTTTGTATGGCCGGCTTGCTGGCTGCTGGCCGAACTGGTCCGGGCGACCTTGATGACTGGCTTCCCCTGGTTGACGGCCGGCTATGCCCATACCGTCGGCCCGCTGGCGCTGTGGGCACCTTGGATAGGCGTTTATGGCATCACGGCCCTGGCAGCAGCCATCGCGGTCGCCTTGGCAGGGCTGTTTGCCCCCAAGGCCGCCTCGTCGCGGCGTCCGCCCCCCCGAGGGGGAGCAAGGAAACTTGGGGCGGCCCGGCGTTTCCTTGAGAGCTTGCGCCATTGGCGGCCGGCCGCCGTGATGGCCACGCTGCTGGGCTTTGGGCTGCTGTTGCCGCAGGACTTCAGCGTCAGCACCGGGCAGCTGAAGGTCAGCCTGCTGCAACCCAATGTGGCGCAGGAGCAGAAATTCGACCGCGAGCTGATGGCGGCCAATCTGGAGCGGCTGGCGCTGCAGATCGAGTCGGCGCGCGGCCAGGTTGTCGTGACGCCGGAGTCGGTGGTGCCGCTGCCGCTGGACTATCTGGACCCCGACTTCATTCAACGCATCGAGCGGGTGGCGGCGCAGCGGCCGCTGCTGCTGGGCAGCTTTTTGGGCGACGAGCAGCGCGGCTATGTCAACTCCCTGGTTGGCTTCGGCGGGCCGGTCGCGTACGACTACGGCAAGCGCCATCTGCTGCCCTTTGGCGAGTTCATACCGCCGGGCTTTGATTGGTTTGTCAAAGCGCTGCAGATCCCGCTCGACGACCAGGCGCGCGGCCAGCACCAGCGCAGCTTCGACGTGGCGGGCCAGCGCCTGCGGCCGCTGATTTGCTACGAGGATCTGTTCGGCGAGGACTTTGTCGCCAGCATGGTCGGCGACGGCGCCGCCACCGTGCTGGTCAACGCCAGCAATCTGGCCTGGTTCGGGACCCTGATGGTGCAGGACCAGCATCTGCAGTTCTCGCAAATGCGCGCGCTGGAGTTCCAGCGCCCGGTGATTCGCTCCACCAATACCGGCGCCACGGCCGTGGTCGACCACCGCGGCCGCATCACCGCGCGGCTGGCGCCGGCTGTTGCCGGCGTGCTGGAGGCCGAGGTCGAGGGCCGCAGCGGCAGCACGCCTTATGCGCGCTGGCTGAATGCCTTTGGGCTCTGGCCTTTGTGGCTGGCGGTGGCACTCGTGCTGGGTTTGGCCGGGTGGCGTCGTCGCGCCTCGTAGAATCGGGCGCAATATCCGCTCTTCAAGTGCGGCTTTTCTCAAATTACCGGTCATAGAAAATCACATGCTGAGCTTCCAGCAAATCATTCTCACGCTGCAGGACTACTGGTCAAGCCAAGGCTGCGCGCTGCTCCAGCCCTACGACATGGAAGTCGGCGCCGGCACCAGCCACACCGCCACTTTTCTGCGCGCCATCGGCCCCGAGCCCTGGAAGGCCGCCTATGTGCAGCCCAGCCGCCGACCCAAGGACGGCCGCTACGGCGAAAACCCGAACCGCCTGCAGCACTACTACCAGTACCAGGTCGTGCTCAAGCCGGCCCCGGCCAATATCCTGGAGCTCTACCTTGGCTCGCTGGAGGCGCTTGGTTTTGATCTGAAGAAGAACGATGTGCGCTTCGTCGAAGACGACTGGGAAAACCCGACCCTGGGCTGCTGGGGCTTGGGCTGGGAGGTCTGGCTGAACGGCATGGAGGTGACGCAGTTCACCTACTTCCAGCAGGTTGGCGGCATCGACTGCAAGCCCATCACCGGCGAGATCACCTAAGGGCTGGAGCGGCTGGCGATGTATCTGCAGGGCGTCGAGTCGGTCTATGACCTTGAATACACCCATGGATTGAAATACGGCGATGTGTTCCACCAGAACGAGGTCGAGCAATCGACCTATAACTTCGAGCACAGTGACGTCGAATTCCTGCTGACCGCGTTTGCGGCGCATGAGAAGCAATCTAAGCATTTGATGGGGCTGCAGCTGGCGCTGCCGGCCTATGAGCAATTGCTCAAGGCCGGGCACAGCTTCAACTTGCTGGACGCACGCGGCGCGATCAGCGTGACCGAACGTGCCGCCTATATCGGCCGCATCCGCAATCTGGCCCGTGCCGTTGCGCAAGGCTATCTGGACAGCCGCGCCCGCTTGGGCTTCCCGATGGCACCCAAAGCCTGGAGCGATGAAGTGCTGGCCCAGATCGAAAAGAAAGCAAAGGCCGCCTGAATCATGAGCGCCAATAACAAGAACCTGTTGATTGAACTGTTCGTCGAAGAGCTGCCGCCCAAGGCGCTCAAAAAACTCGGCGAGGCCTTTGCCGGCGTGCTGGTTGAGAGCCTGAAAGCGCAAGGTCTGGTCGGTGCCACAGCAGTCGCCTCCGCGATCGCAACGCCGCGCCGGCTCGGCCTGCATCTGAGCGATGTGGCGGCCAAGGCGGCTGACCGCGCGGTGCAGCAAAAGCTGATGCCGGTGGCCGTGGCCTTGACGGCCGACGGCCAGGCCACGCCGGCGCTGTTGAAGAAGCTGGCCAGCGTCGGCGCCGATGTGTCGGTGCTGCCGCAGCTGAAGCGCGCCATGGACGGCAAGGCTGAGGCCTTGTTCCTGGATCTGCTGCTGCCCGGCGCCACGCTGGCCGAGGGCTTGCAAAAGGCCTTGGACGAGACGCTGGCCAAGTTGCCGATTGCTAAGGTGATGACCTATCAGCTCAGCGACGGCTGGAGCGATGTGAAGTTTGTGCGCCCGGCGCATGGCATCGTCGCCCTGCATGGCGAGGACGCGATTGACGTTCAGGCGCTGGGCTTGCGATCCGGTCGCACGACGCGTGGCCATCGCTTCGAATCCCAGCTTGAAACCCTGACTATCAGCAGCGCCGACAGCTACACGACCCAGATGCGCGAGCAGGGCGCGGTGATCGCCGGCTTTGCCGAGCGCCGCGCCGAAATCAGCCGTCAGCTCGATGCCGCTGCCGCGCGCCAAGGCCTGAAGCCGATCGATGACGAGGCCTTGCTGGACGAGGTCACCGGCCTGGTCGAGCGGCCCAATGTGCTGAGCTGCCGGTTTGAAAAGGAGTTCCTGGCCGTGCCGCAGGAATGCCTGATCCTGACCATGAAGGCGAATCAAAAATACTTCCCGCTGCTGGATGCTGAAAACACGCTGACCAACCAGTTCCTGGTCGTCAGCAATATCAGCCCGGCCGACGCCAGCGCCGTGATTCAAGGCAATGAGCGGGTGGTGCGCCCGCGCCTGGCCGACGCCAAGTTCTTCTTCGACCAGGACCGCAAGAAGACGCTGGCCTCCCGCGTGGCGGGTCTGGCCAAAGTCGTTTACCACGGCAAGCTGGGCAGCCAAGGTGAGCGGGTCGAGCGTGTTCGATCGATCGCATGCGCGATCGCCGCGCAGTTGGGCGGCGGCGCGCTGACCGCGCAGGTTGACCAGGCCGCGCAGCTGGCCAAGACTGATTTGTTGACCGATATGGTCGGCGAGTTCCCCGAGCTGCAAGGCATCATGGGTGGCTACTACGCCCGCCATGATGGCTTGAGCGAGGCGGTTGCCCTTGCGATTGAAGACCATTACAAACCCCGCTTTGCCGGCGATGATTTGCCGCGCAATGAAGTCGGTTTGGTGGTGGCGTTGGCCGACAAGCTGGAGACCCTGGTCGGCATGTTTGGCATCGGTCAATTGCCGACCGGCGATAAAGACCCCTTCGCCTTGCGCCGCCATGCCTTGGGCTTGGTGCGCATGTTGAGCGAGCGCGCCGGCACGCTGAGCCTGGACGTCTTGATCGCAGCGGCGTTGCCGGCCTTTGGCTTGTCGATCAAGGACCCCAGTGTGGCCTTGAGCGAATTCATCTTCGACCGCCTGTCCGGCGCGCTGCGCGAGCAGGGCTATCGCGCACAAGAGGTCGATGCGGTGCTGGCCCTGAAGCCGCAGCGCCTGGCCGACATAACGGTCCGCCTGAGCGCGGTGCGTGCTTTTGCGGCCTTGGATGAGGCCGCCTCGCTGGCTGCCGCCAACAAGCGCATTGGCAATATCTTGAAGAAGAGCGAGCAGGCGGTGGAGGCGAAGATTGACGCGGCGCTGCTGCAGGAGCCGGCCGAGCAGGCCCTGGCCGCTGCGCTGGGAGCGGTCCAGCCGCTCAGCGATGCCTTCTTCCACAACGGCGAATATGCAGCGGCCCTGCGCGAGCTGGCGGCGCTGAAGGGCCCGGTCGATGCCTTCTTCGACGGCGTGATGGTGAATGCCGAGGACGCTGCCCTGCGCGCCAACCGGCTGGGGCTGCTCAAGACCTTGCACGAGGCGATGAACCGGGTCGCCGATTTGTCACGCCTGGCCAGCTGAACCACAAGGACGATTGATTGATGCGCACCGACCATAGCCACCCGATGAAGCTCGTCATTCTGGGACGAGACGGCACGCTCAATCTCTACCGCGACGACCATGTCAAGGCGGTCGAGGAGTTGCAGCCGCTGCCCGGCGCGCTGGAAGCGGTGGCGCGGCTCAACCAAGCCGGCTGGCACACGGTGCTGGCGACCAATCAGCCCGGCATCGGCCGCGGCCTGCTGGATATGGCCTCGCTGACCGCCATCCACATCCGCCTGAATCAGCTGTTAGCCGAGAAGGGCGGGCGGCTGGATGCCGCTTTCTTTTGCCCGCATACGCCGGAAGAGGGTTGCGACTGCCGCAAACCGCTGCCGGGCA
>NZ_JANNMI010000487.1:0-9756 GCF_031397715.1 Roseateles sp. | reverse complement strand
CTTTCAGCGACAAGTTGCGCAAGCATCTGGCGGTCAAGGGTTTCGATCCGCTGATGGGTGCGCGACCGATGCAGCGCCTGATCCAGGACACGATTCGGCGCGCGCTGGCGGATGAGTTGCTGTTCGGGCGTTTGGTCGATGGCGGGCGTTTGAGCGTGGACGTCGACGACGAGGGTCAGACCTTGCTCAATATCCAGCCGCTCAAGGTGCGCGACAACAAACCCAAGGCGGAGCCGGCTACGACCAGCTAAAAAGAGGCCCTGCGGGGTCTTTTTTTTTGGTTTCAACCGGCCGGATCTTGCTTGAAGAAGTCGGCCAGCAGCCGGTACAGCGCCGGCTGTTCGCGCAGCAAGGCCAGCGGTGCAACAAAGAAGGCCTCGACCGCGACGGCGAAAAACTCGGCCAGGCTTTCGGCGCCATAGGGGTCGATCAGCGTCGCTTCGCCCGCATCGACGCGGCCGCAAAACCACTGCCACTCAGCTTCCATCACCGCCTGCCAATGCGCCTGAGCGGCCTTGTTAGGCTGGCGCGGTACGCCGTCGGCCCAACCGCTGTGCATATCGATGATGTGGGCGAATTCGTGGACGACGACGTTGAAGATCGCGCCGTTGTTTTCGCCACCCAGTTCCGCCTCGAACGCCGACCACACCAGCATCAGCGGCCCGCCTTCCATTGCCTCGCCGGCCAGTTCCTCGTCGAACTCGTGGACGACGCCGTCCTCGTCCATGAACTCGCGCCTTGCGACGACCTCGTCGGCATGGATGACGATGCCGACAAAGCCCGCGTACCAATCCAGGCCCAGCCGCAGCACCGGCAGGCAGGCCTGTGCTGCGACGGCCAGGGCGATCTCGTCGCTGACCTCGAAGCCGGCCACGCCGTGGAACTCTTTATCAGCCAAGAACAGCGAGCACAGGCGGCGCAACTCGGCCAGATCGCCGGCGCTGCGCTGGGCCAGGAAGGGATAGCGCAGCAGCGTCAGCTGCCAGAGCGGTTCGGGGATGGGGTGGCGGCGCAGCGCGCGCGCCTCAAGCCTAGCGGCCCAAGCCCGCTGGAGCCGGCGCCACATCAGACCAGCGCGATGCGGCGCAGGCCGGACGCACGCAGCCGCATCACGTCACCGCGCGGTGGCTCGGCCTCGAAGTCCCAATCCGACAGGACATGGCGCTTGAGGCCCGGCGCCAGCACATGCTCGCCCGGGCGATGGGTGTGGCCGTGGATGATTGCGCTGCAATCTGTGGCCTTGAGCCAATCCAGGCAGGCGTCGGTATGCAGATCGGCCCACAAGTCTTCTTGCTGCATCGCCTGTTGTGCCTTGCTGCCATCGCGCATCTGCTGAGCCAAGGCCCTGCGTACGGTCAGCGGCTGAGCGAGGAACTGGGCCTGCCACTCGGGCGCGCGAACCTGGGCACGAAAAGCTTGGTAGGCATGGTCGGCCAGGCAGAGCGCGTCACCATGGGTCAGCAGCCAGCGCTGACCGAAGGCGCACAGCACGGTCGGGTCGCTCAAGCCCTGCACACCGCAATCGGCAAGCATCTCTGGCCCGAGCAGAAAGTCGCGGTTGCCGGCCATGAAGAAGAGCCGCAGGCGCGTGCTTGCGGCCTTCAGAACAGCCAGGCATTGCGCCTCGAAGGCATCAAAGCGGCCGTCATCGCCGACCCAGACCTCGAAGATATCACCCAGCAGCAGCACCGCCTCGGCGCTGGTTTCTTGCAGATGGCGCTCGAATGCGGCCAGCGTCGCCGGCGTTTGCGGCGACAGGTGCAGGTCGGAGAGGAATTCGATACGGCGCCACTCGGGCGGCGCTGTCAGCTCATCAAACTCGAGGGTCTTAGGCGAGTTCAACCGCACGCTCGATGATGACGTCTTCCAGCGGCACGTCGCCGTGGCCTCCGGCGTTGCCGGTCTTGACCTTCTCCATCGCGTCGACCACTTCCTTGCCGGCGATCACCTTGCCGAACACCGCGTAACCCCAACCGCCGGCAGTCTCTGACTTGAAGTTCAGGAAGCCGTTGTTGGTGGTGTTGATG
Organism: Roseateles sp.; assembly: GCF_031397715.1. Taxonomy (GTDB): domain Bacteria; phylum Pseudomonadota; class Gammaproteobacteria; order Burkholderiales; family Burkholderiaceae_C; genus Paucibacter_A. The sequence continues at coordinate 7,729 of NZ_JANNMI010000487.1, read as the reverse complement.
AAGAACTGGCTGGAGGCCGAATGCGGCGCGCTGGTGCGGGCCATGGCCAGCGTGTAGTGCTCGTTCTTGAGGCCGTTATTGGCTTCGTTCTGGATCTCGCCGGTGGTTGGCTTTTGCTTCATGCCGACGGCGAAGCCGCCGCCCTGGACCATGAATCCCTTGATGACGCGGTGAAACACCGTGCCGTCATAGTGGCCGCTGCGCACATAGGAGAGAAAGTTCTCAACCGAGACGGGTGCCTTTTCGGCGTCGAGTTCAATCGTGATCAAGCCATGGTTGGTATGCAGTTCGACGGTTTTGTTGTTGCTCATTTTTGGGGCTCCACAATGGCTTTGTTGATGATGACGGGTTTGATCGGCAGGTTCTGGTGCGGGCCGTTATTGCCCACCTGCACGAGGCGGATCTTGTCGACGACGTCCATGCCTTCGATCACCTGGCCGAAGACGGCGTAGCCGCCCTGGCCGCCGGGTGAGTTGGCCGCGTCGAGGAAAGCATTGTCGACCGTGTTGACGAAGAACTGCGCCGTGGCCGAGTTCGGGTCGTTGGTGCGGGCCATCGCCACGCTGCCGCGCAGATTCAGCAGGCCGTTACTGGCTTCCAGCGGGATGGCGGGCTTGGTCGGCCGCTGCTTCATGTCGGCCGTGAAGCCGCCGCCCTGAATCATGAAGTTCTCGATCACGCGGTGAAAAATCAGGCCGTTGTAGTGGCCGGACTTCACGTATTGCAGGAAGTTGGCGACCGACTTGGGCGCCTTCTGCGCGTCCAGCGCGATGCGAATGTCTCCCTCACTGGTGTTGAGCTTGACGGTTTGCGCCTGCGCGCCGCACGCCATAACTGCCAAGCCGAGCGCAATCAGCGTACGGCGGATCAAAGGGTTACGAGTCTGTGTGTGCATAGATTCTGTCCTTGGAACAAAAGTCTCAGTGATCGGATTGTCTCTCAGGGCTTGGGCAACTTTGCCGCCTGCAGCAAGTCATTCGTGCGGCTAACTTTCAAAGCCAGCGAGCTGGACGGCGCAACCTGAGCCTGTTGAGCCCGCTGGTAGGCGCGCAGCGCCAGCCTCAGCAGAACGTCCCCAAGATTTTCCTGCGCCTGTGCGTGGTCGGGTTGAAGGGCCAGGGCTTGCTCCAAGGCCCGCTGGGCCAGGTCCAACTCGCCCATGCTCGCGTAAACGACCGCCAGATTGTTTTGGGGTTCGGCAAGATCGGGGAAATCTTGTGTCAAGGCGGTGAAGATGCTCAACGCGGCGGCTTGCTCGCCGAGCTCCATCCGCATCACACCGAGGGCGAAGCGCAGCTTGAGCTCATTGGGCGTCTTCAGCAGCGCTGCTTCGACGGTGGCGATCGCTTTCGGCCCTTGCCCGGCCAGCCATTGGCGTTGCGCCAACTCCAGCTCACCTGCTTTTGCCGGGCCCAAATTCATTAGCAAAACCAAGAACAGGGTGAGGCATACAGGCTTGATGTTTTTGCAGGATGGCATGAAATAAGGGGCTGGATTTTCGCCATTTGCGGGCGGCGGGGCAGGGTCAGTCCGGGCTAAAGACGCCGGGCCAACCGTTATACTGACGACCATTCTACGGCGACCCGCCTGAAGCCGGACCGCACTGGAAGCGGCCCATCTCGGCTTTCGGCAGGCCGCTTTGTAGGCCCCGTGAACCGCTGGTCAGCACGTTGGAGTTCATTCCGGCGTAGCCCCCGAGAGCTCCATGTCCCTTCGCATCTACAACACGCTGACCCGCGCGGTCCAGCCCTTCGTTCCCATTGAGCCAGGCCACGCGCGCATGTATGTGTGCGGCATCACCATTTATGACCTCTGTCATGTGGGGCATGCGCGGATGATGGTGGCGTTCGACCTGATCTATCGCTGGCTGCGTGCCAGTGGCTACCGGGTTACTTACGTGCGCAACATCACCGACATCGATGACAAGATCATCCGCCGGGCGCTGGAGCGTGCGATTCCGATTCGTCAATTGACCGAAGAGATGGTCGCGGCCATGCATGCCGACCTGGACGCGCTCGGCGTCGAGCGGCCCACCCATGAACCGCGGGCGACCGAGTTTGTGCCGCAGATGCTCTCGATGATTGGGGTGCTCGAAGGCAAAGGCTTGGCCTATCGCGCCAGCAATGGCGACGTCAACTACTCGGTGCGCAAATTTCCCGGCTATGGCAAATTGAGCGGTCGCTCGCTCGACGACTTGCGTTCGGGGGAGCGCGTGGCGGTCGATGAGGGCAAGCTCGATCCGCTCGACTTTGTGCTTTGGAAGGCGGCCAAGGCCGAGGAGCCCGAGGACGCGAAATTTGCCTCCGATTACGGCCAAGGGCGGCCCGGCTGGCACATTGAATGCTCGGCAATGGCTTGCGCCTTGCTCGGTCAGCAGTTCGACCTGCATGGCGGCGGCGCCGATTTGCAGTTTCCGCATCATGAAAACGAGATCGCCCAAAGCGAAGGCGCCAGCGGCCTTGCGCCGGCGTCCATCTGGGCGCACAACGGCCTGTTGAATGTGGATCAGGTCAAGATGTCCAAGTCTTTGGGCAACTTCTTCACCATCCGCGAGGTGCTGGCCCGCTATGACGCCGAGACCTTGCGCTACTTCATGCTGCGCACTCATTACCGCAGCCCATTCAACTTCAGTGATGTGAACTTGGACGATGCGCGGGTGGCGCTGTGCCGCTTGTATACGGCGCTGGACGGCTTGGGGGGCGTGGACTTGCCTAACGAGTCCGAGATCGACTGGCTGCACCCCCAGGCGGCCGCGTTCCGGGCGGCGATGGACGACGATTTCAATACGCCCGGTGCGATGGCGGCCTTGTTCGAGTTGGCCGCACAGGTCAATCGCAGCGGCTCGCTCGGCGACGCGGCCTTGCTGAAGCAGCTCGGCGGCGTGTTAGGTGTGTTGCAACAACGGCCGCGCGACTATTTGCAAAACGGCGGCGTCAGCAGCAGCCTGGATGAGGCTGCGATAGCGCAGCAGATTGCTGCCCGCGCCGCGGCCAAGGCGGCCAAGGATTTTGCCGGCGCGGACAGAATTCGCGCCGAGTTGCTCGCCGCCGGCATTGTTTTGCAAGATTCAGCCAATGGCACCACGTGGATGAAGGCCTGAGGTGGGGCGCTTGAATGCGACCGGGGTGACCCCGGACTATTGGGACGAGGCCTGCCGCCATCTGGTCAAGCGTGACCGGGTGATGAAGAAGCTGATTCCGGCCTTTGGCGAGGCGCGCCTGCAAAGCCGCAGCGACGCCTTCACGACGCTGGCGCGCTCCATCATCGGCCAGCAAATTTCCGCCAAAACGGCGCAAGTCGCGTGGGGAAAGTTTGCCGCCTTGATTGGCGGCTCGGCCAACCGGGTGCAACCCGCCGCGGTGCTGGCTTTGCCCGCTGGCGCTTTGCGTGCGGCGGGGCTGTCCGCGCGCAAGGTCGACTATCTGTGCGACTTGGCGCAGAACTTCGAGGCCGGCAAGGTCCATGTGCGGCAGTGGGCGCAGATGGATGACGAGGCCATCATCGACGAGCTGGTCGCCATCCGCGGCATCGGCCGCTGGACGGCCGAGATGTTCCTGATTTTTCACCTGATGCGTCCAAACGTGATGCCGCTGGACGACCCCCGATTGCTCAAAGGCATCAGCGAAAACTACTTCTCCGGTGAACCGGTTTCCAGGGCCGAGGCGCGCGAAGTGGGCGACGCCTGGGCACCTTACCGCTCGGTAGCCACATGGTACATTTGGCGCAGCCTCGATCCGCTCCCGGTGGAGTAACGATCATCCGTTCTCGGGCAGCCCCATAAAAATGGGCGGACCGGCATAGGACTTTCCTCACTGAAAAGAAGCGCAGGATGAGCAAGAAACATTTTCTAGACTTCGAACAGCCGATCGCTGAACTCGAAACCAAGATTGAAGAGTTGCGTTACGTGCAAAGCGAGTCAGCGGTTGATATCTCCGAGGAGATCGACCGGCTCAGCAAGAAGAGCATGCAGCTCACCAAGGACGTCTACGCCAGCGTGGCGCCGTGGCAGGTCTACCAAATCGCCCGCCACCCGCAGCGCCCGCAAACGCTGGACTATTGCAACGAGGTCTTCACCGAGTTCCAGGAGCTCCATGGCGACCGGCATTTTGCCGACGACGCGGCCATCGTCGGCGGCTTGGCGCGCTTCAACGGTCAGGCCTGCATGGTGGTGGGCCACCAGCGCGGGGCCGACTCCAAGGAGCGCGCGCTGCGAAATTTTGGCATGCCGCGCCCCGAAGGCTATCGCAAGGCCTTGCGCCTGATGAAGCTGGCCGAGAAGTTCGGCCTGCCGGTGTTCACCATGATTGACACCATGGGTGCCTATCCCGGCATTGGCGCCGAGGAGCGCAGCCAATCGGAGGCGATTGGCCGCAATATTTTCGAGATGGCCCAGTTGGAAGTCCCCATCATCGCCACCGTGATCGGCGAAGGCGGCTCCGGTGGTGCCTTGGCGATTGGTGTCGCCGACCAGGTTTTGATGTTGCAATTTTCGGCCTACTCGGTGATCTCGCCGGAAGGCTGCGCGTCGATTCTGTGGAAGTCGGCCGAACGCGCGCCCGAAGCCGCCAGCGCCTTGGGCATCACCGCGCACCGCCTGAAGGCGATGGGTTTGATCGACAAAATCGTCAATGAGCCGGTCGGTGGCGCGCACCGCGACAACAAGCAAATGGCCTCCAATCTGAAGCGCGCGCTCGGTGATGCGCTGCGCCAGGTGAGTGACCTCAAGCCCAAGGAATTGCTGGATCGCCGCTACGAGCGCCTGCAATCCTATGGCCGCTTTGGCGACACCAAGAGTCGCTGATCAAAGGCTTGTCGCTGTTGCCTACAGCGGCGGTCGAGATTCCACCGCCTTGCTGCACGCCTGCGTTCGGCAGGCGCAGAGCCTGGAGTTGTCGGTCATCGCCCTGCATGTCCATCACGGGCTCAGCGCTCATGCCGACGACTGGCTAAGACACTGCGAACAGCAGTGCGAAAACTGGGCCGCGGCCGGGTTGCCGCTGCGCTTTCAGTCGACCCGTTTGGCTGGTCAGCCGGCCGTTGGGCAAAGCATCGAGGCCTGGGCTCGGGACGGGCGCCATGCTGCCCTGGCAAACATGGCGGCGCAGGCGGGGGCCGATTTGTTGCTGCTAGCCCACCATCAACGCGACCAAGCCGAAACCCTGCTGCTGCAAGGCCTGCGCGGTGCCGGTGTGGCCGGCTTGGCCGGCATGCCGGCGCAGCAATGGCGCGACGGCCTGTGTTGGGCGCGGCCCTGGTTGGGTTTGCCGCGTGAGGCCATTGAGGCTTATGTACAGGCGCATACCTTGACCCATATCGAAGACGACAGCAATGGCGATATGCGCTTTGCCCGCAATCGCCTGCGCTTGTCGGTGTGGCCGGCCTTGTTGCAGGCTTTCCCGCAGGCCGAAGCCAGTCTGGCGCAAGCAGCGACGTGGGCGCAGCAGTCGCTGATGTTGCAGCGGGAGGTGGCTGGGGACGATTTGCTGGGTTTGGTGGACGATGCAGGTTTGGTGACTGCGGCGCTGCTGGCCTTGTCGCCGGCCCGTGCCAGTAACGCTTTACGTGCATGGCTCACGACTCAGCTGGGTCGGCCGGCACCGGCCACGCTGGTGCAGCGCTTGCTGCGGGAAACTCCCACAGCGCATGCCGGTGCCTGGCCTTGCGCAGATGGTGAGCTGCGGCTTTATCGGGGCCGGCTGCAATGGCTGGCTGCGAAGTCATCAGTTGCGAGCCATCCGCCGGCGCTGGCGCTGGCGCTTGATTTGTCCCAAGTGGGCTTTCATCCGCTGCCGCAGTGGCGCGGTGGCTGGCAGGTCGAGCGGGTAGAGGCGGGTGGTGTGGCCATCGCGGCGCTGCAGTGTTTGAGTGTGCGGGCCCGCCAGGGGGGCGAGCAATTCCAGCTGAAACCGGCCGGCAGCCGGCGCAGCCTGAAGAAGGTGTATCAGGCGTTGGGCATACCGGCCTGGCAGCGCGGTGGCCCTTTGCTGTTCGCCGACGGTGCCTTGCTCTACGCGCCCGGCCTGGGTTTGGATGCGCGCTTTTGGGCTGCCGCCGAGGAGTCGCAGATGAGCGTGGTGTGGCACAGCGACGTGGTGTAACTCGATTGATCGGCGGTCCGCTGTCTCGAAACAGTAGAATCCAAGGCTGCGTATGCGGCGCACTCCTACCCGACCGGGCCTTTGACTCCCGCGAAAACACATAGCTATGGCATTGATTGTTCACAAATACGGCGGCACTTCGATGGGCTCGGCCGAACGCATCCGCAATGTCGCCAAACGCGTTGCCAAATGGGCACGCGCCGGCCATCAGATGGTGGTTGTGCCCTCGGCAATGAGCGGCGAGACCAATCGCTTGCTCGGTCTTGCCAAGGAGCTCTCACCGTCGGTCAGCAGCCCCGAGCTGAACCGCGAGTTAGACATGATTGCCGCCACCGGCGAGCAGGTGTCGGTCGGCTTGCTGGCGATTGCCTTGCAGGCCGAGGGCATCGAGGCGGTCAGCTACACCGGCTGGCAGGTGCCGGTCGCCACCGACTCCAGCTTCACCAAAGCGCGCATCGAAAGCATTGACGATACCCGCGTGCGCGCCGATCTGGCCGCCGGCAAGGTGGTCGTGATCGCCGGCTTCCAAGGCGTTGATGAGGACATGAACATCACGACGCTGGGCCGTGGCGGCTCGGACACCTCGGCGGTCGCGATTGCGGCGGCGCTGAAGGCGGCCGAATGCCTGATCTACACCGATGTGGACGGCGTCTACACCACCGACCCACGCATCGTGCCCGACGCCCGGCGCCTGCACACGATCAGCTTCGAGGAGATGCTGGAGATGGCCTCACTGGGCTCCAAGATCTTGCAGATCCGTTCGGTTGAATTTGCCGGCAAATACCGGGTGCCGCTGCGCGTGTTGTCCAGCTTCACGCCCTGGGATATCGCCATCGAAGAAGAAGCCAAGTCTGGCACGCTGATCAGTTTTGAAGAGGACGAAAAAATGGAACAAGCCGTCGTTTCCGGCATTGCCTTCAATCGCGACGAGGCCAAGGTGACCTTGCTGGGCGTACCCGACAAACCGGGTATCGCCTTCCAGATCCTGGGTCCGGTGGCTGATGCGAATATCGACATCGACGTCATCATTCAGAACGTTTCGCACGACGGCAAGACCGACTTCAGCTTCACTGTCCATCGCAGCGATTTCGCCCGCACGATGGCCTTGCTGGAAACCACCGTCGGGCCCGCCACGCAAGCGGCCAAGGTGGTCGGCGATGCGCGCATCTGCAAGGTCTCCATCGTCGGCATCGGCATGCGCTCGCATGTGGGCGTGGCGTCCAAGATGTTCCGTGCGTTGAGCGAGGAGGGCATCAATATCCAGATGATTTCTACCAGTGAGATCAAGACCAGCGTCGTCATCGACGAGAAATACATGGAGTTGGCGGTGCGAGCCTTGCACCGTGCCTTCGAGTTGGAACAAATTCCTACATAAATGCTTCGTAGCCTTGAAATCCTAGTATAGAATTCAAGGCTGTGCTGGAGTCGTGACCGAGTGGCCGAAGGTGCTCCCCTGCTAAGGGAGTAGGTGCGTTAAACCGCCTCGAGGGTTCGAATCCCTCCGACTCCTCCAAGTGATTGAGTAAGGCCCGCTATTTTTTAGCGGGCCTTTTCTCATTTCAGCGGCGTGCCGACATCCAAATGCCCGTGGCAATCAAGGCAAATGCGGCGCCGTGATACCAATGTGGCCA
>NZ_JANNMI010000463.1:0-5510 GCF_031397715.1 Roseateles sp. | reverse complement strand
CTACAGGGGTTCGAATCCCCTAGGGGACGCCAAGTTTGACAATGCTTGGTATTCATTAAAGGCGATGAATACAAATTTTGTTTGATGCAATGAAGTAATTCATTGCATTTGGAGTGGTAGTTCAGTTGGTTAGAATACCGGCCTGTCACGCCGGGGGTCGCGGGTTCGAGTCCCGTCCACTCCGCCAATATTAAAAACCCCGGATACGAAAGTATGCGGGGTTTTTTCTTTGTCTGCGTAATTGATCAATAATCCCAGTTGGATGCTGAATAGAGGTCGGCCACATACTGCGCGGCCGGCCGAGTTGTAGCGTAGAGCGATTCAAAGAAACATCTGATTTCTGATCAATCCGACGGCTAAACCCTCGACTGCGAAACTCTCATCACCTGCCCGGACAAGAATCGGTTCGAACTCTGGGTTTTCGGGCAAAAGCTCAATGCCGCCGCGGCTGCGCTTGAAACGCTTGACCGTCACCTCATCGCCGATGCGCGCCACCACAATCTGCCCGTTTGTCGCCTCGCTGGTTTTCTGCACGGCCAACAAATCCCCGTCCATGATGCCGATGTCCTTCATGCTCATGCCGCGAACCTTGAGCAAAAAATCAGGCTGCCTTGCAAACATGCCGGCTTCGACGGTATAACTTTGCTCAATATGTTCTTGGGCGAGTATGGGTTGACCCGCCGCCACCCGCCCGATCAGGGGTAGCGTCAGTTGCGCCAAGCTCGACAAAGGTAGACTGAACGGCTTGGCGAACGAGCTTTGTGTTTGCGTCATTTCATTGGCATTGCGCGCCTCGTTCAAGGCGCGCAATGTGTCAGACTTCAGCCTGATGCCTCGGGAAGTGCCGCCGACCAGCTCAATGACGCCTTTGCGCGCCAGCGCTTGCAGATGTTCTTCGGCGGCATTGGCCGAGCGAAAGCCCAGCTCCTTGGCAATTTCGGCGCGGGTGGGTGGTGCGCCGGTGCGCTCGATCGCGCTGCGTACCAAGTCGAGGATTTGCTGTTGGCGGGCGGTGAGTTTGGGGCTGGCGTCCATGAGTGAGAGTCCTCTGTGATTGCTTGCCTGAATATATATCCAGTCACTGTATTTTCATCCAGGTTTAGAGAAATTGCAAAACACAAATGAACTAAATGCCGACTTGGTGGTGATTTTGGGTACCGGTGGCACCATTGCCGGCACCGCCCAGGATGCGGCCGACAACGTCGGCTACCGCGCAGCGCAGTTGGGCGTGCTTGAGTTGGTGCGGGCGATTCCGCCGCTGGCGCAACGCCGGCTTGAGACCGAGCAAATTGCTCAGCTGGACAGCAAGGACATGGACTTTGCAACTTGGCGAAAGCTGGTCCTGCGGGTGTCCGAGCATCTGGCCCGACCCGAGGTGATGGGTGTTGTCATCACCCATGGCACCGATACCTTGGAGGAGACCGCCTATTTCCTGCAGCGCGTGCTGGCGCCGACCAAGCCGGTCGTGTTGACCGCTGCGATGCGCCCGGCGACAGCCTTGCAGACCGACGGCCCGCAGAACCTGCTGGATGCCGTCAACGTGGCCGCTGACGCGCAAGCGCGAGGCGTTTTGATTGTCTTTTCCGGCGCGGTGCATTCGGCGGAACAGCTGCGCAAAGTCCACAGCTACCGAGTCGATGCCTTCGCTTCCGCCGACGGCGCGCGTGCGGCGGTGGTGGAGGAGGGGCGGGTTCGGTGGTTGAGCCAGCTCGCCACGTCGCGCACGCCGTTTGGTTTGGGCGTGCTGAATCGACCCCTGCAAACTTGGCCGCGCGTGCAAATCTTGATGAACCATGTCGGCGCCGACGGCAGTGTCGTGGAGGCGCTGCTCAGCCAAGGCGTAGACGGTTTGGTGGTGGCCGGCACTGGCAACGGCAGCCTGTCGCTGCCGTTGGAGGCGGCTTTGCGCGCAGCCCAGGCGCAAGGTGTGGCCGTGCTGCGCAGCACCCGTTGCGACGCCGGGCCCGTCACCGAGTCCGACCAAGCCTTACCCAGCGCCGGTGCTTTGAGTCCGGTGAAGGCAAGGGTGGAGCTGCTCTTGACGCTGCTGGCGGCCAATTAGCTGGCCGCCTCCTAGCGTCAGAGTACCGTCAAGCTCACATCGATATTGCCGCGGGTGGCGTTCGAGTAGGGGCAGACCTGATGAGCGGCTTGCACCAGTTGCTCGGCTGCAGTGCGCTCAAGGCCGGGGACGCTGATGTTCAAGGCCACCTGGATGCCGAAACCGGCCGGGATCGGGCCGATGCCGACTTCGGCCGTCACGGACAAGTCCGCCGGCAAGGCAATTTTCATTTTGCCGGCCACAACCTTCATCGCACCAATGAAGCAGGCCGAGTAGCCGGCTGCAAACAACTGCTCTGGGTTGGTGCCGGGGCCACCGGCACCGCCCAACTCCTTGGGCGTCGACAGCGTCACGCTGAGTGCGCCATCCGGTGTTGCTGAGTTGCCTTCGCGGCCGCCGGTCGAGGTGGCGTGGGCGGTGTAGAGAACTTTATCGAGTGCCATTTTGCTGAGGTCTTTCTTCAAGGGTTGATGAGGGAAGGGACGGGGGAAAGCGTGAGCTGCTGGCGCAAATGATGCAGGCGCTGCGTCAGTGATTGGAGTTCTTCCAGCGAGCAGGCGGTCGCGCAGGCCATCTGCGGCGGTATCTGGCGGGCTAGCACGCGCAGTGTGTCACCGGCTTCGCTCAGGAAGATGTCAACCCGGCGCTCGTCGTCAACGCCCCGCCGTCGACTGATCAAGCCATTCACTTCGAGTCGTTTGAGCAAGGGCGTCAAGGTGCCGGAATCTAGCGACAGTCGTTGGCCAAGGCTTGAAACGCTGACGCCGTCCTGCTCCCACAGCAGCAACATCACCAAATACTGGGGATAGGTAAGCCCCAGCGCCGCAAGCAAGGGTTTGTATTGCTTGGTCATGGCCAAAGAACTGGCATAAAGCGCAAAGCAGAGTTGCCTGTCCAGGCGCAGCCATTCGTCGGCAGTGGACTGCGGTGCTGCTGGCTTTGCTGGGTTGTTGCGCATGGGCTTGAATGTAGCGCGCTATTCAATTGCACGCAACTCAAGTGGGTAATGCCGGCCGCCCTGAGCCGGCCGCCCTGAGGAGGGCGGCCGCTCCTTACCCTGCCTGCTTCAGTTGGCGGCGTGCAGCGCGTCGACCGCGGCGCTGAGCTCCAACCAGCGCAGTTCAGCCGCCGCGAGTTCGTCGTGAATCGCCTTCAGGCGCCGGCCGCCTTCCGCGATCTGGCTCGGTGAGCTGTCGCCCGCACCGAGTTTCGCTTCGACTGCCGTGCGCTCGTCCGCCAGCTTGTTCAGCGTGGCGTCAATGGCGTCCATCTCGCGGCGCAGCGGTTTCGTCTGCTCGGCCAGCTTTTGACGCACTTGACCACTGATTTTTCGGTCCGCCGGCGCGGCTGCAGCCACCGGCGCAGCCGCCACCGCAACGACCGGTTTGGCGGCCTGTTTGCCAAAGCTCTTGGCTGCCGCCTTGGCCGCTTCCTTGGCGGCCTTGGCGGCCTCCTTGGACTGCTCCAGCAGCCATTTCTGGTAGTCGTCCAAGTCGCCATCAAACGGCGCAACCACGCCCTTGGCCACTAACCAGAACTCGTCGCAGACCTCGCGCAGCAAGGCCCGGTCATGACTGACCAGCATCACTGTGCCCTCGAACTCATTCAGCGCCATCGACAGCGCCTCGCGCGTATTCAGGTCCAGATGGTTGGTTGGCTCGTCCAGCAGCAAGAGGTTGGGGCGCTGCCAGACCAACATCGCCAGCACGAGGCGCGCCTTTTCACCGCCGGAGAGGCTGCCGACCTCTTGATTGACCATTGCGCCGACAAAGCGGAACTGGCCCAAAAAGTCGCGCAGCTCCTGCTCGCGCGCACTCGGCGAGACCTCCTTGGCCAGCCTCACCATATGCGATAGCGCGCCCTCGTCCGGGCGCAAGACGTCCATTTCCTGCTGGGCAAAATAGCCAATCGTCAGGCCCTTGCCTTCGGTGATCTTGCCGCCCATCGCGCGCTGGGCGCGGGCGATGGTCTTCACCACCGTCGACTTGCCCTGGCCGTTGGCACCCAGGATGCCGATGCGCTGACCGGCCAGCACCGAGCGGTTGATGCCGCGCACGATCACGTTCTCGCCTTCGTCGGTGTCGTAGCCGCAGGCCACTTCATCAAACATCAACATCGGATTGGGCAGGTTCAGCGGCTCGCGGAACTCAAACGTGAAGTCCGCCGCCGCCAACACCGGCGCCAAGCGCTCCATCCGCTCCAGCGCCTTGACCCGGCTCTGCGCCTGCTTGGCCTTGCTGGCCTTGGCCTTGAAGCGGTCAATGAATTTTTGCAAATGTTCGATGCGGTCTTGCTGCTTGCCAAAGGCGGCCGCCTGCAAGACCATGCGCTCGGCACGCATCGACTCAAAGGCGGTGTAGTTGCCGCCGTAGCGCATCAGTTTGGCTTCGTCCAGATGCAGGGTGACGCGGGTGATCGCGTCGAGGAATTCGCGGTCATGGCTGATCACGATCAGCGTGCCTTCATAGCGCATCAGCCAGGCTTCCAGCCAGACCAGGGCGTCCAAGTCCAAGTGATTGGTCGGCTCGTCCAGCAGCATCAGCTCGGCCGGGCACATCAAAGCGCGCGCTAGCTGTAAACGCATTCTCCAACCGCCCGAAAAGCTGTTCACCGGCGCGTCGACCTGCGCGCCCTTGAAGCCCAGACCCATCAGCAGCGCTTGAGCGCGCGGCCGCGCGTCAAACGCGCCGGCGTCGCTGAGCATCGCGTGGGCATCGGCCATCGCGTGACCGTCCTCGGCGGCTTCGGCCGCGTCCAGCGCCATCCGCGCTTCCATCAGCCGGCGGTCGCCCTCCAACACATAGTCGGTGGCCGGCATTTCGGTTTCCGGCATGTCCTGTGCGACCTCGCCGACCGCCCATTGGCGCGGAATATCGACCTCGCCCTTGTCGTTTTGCAGGCGATTCGTCAGCATCGCAAAGAGGCTGGACTTGCCCGCGCCATTGCGGCCGACCAGGCCGATTTTTTCACCCGGTTGCAGGGTGACGGAGGCATCGTCGAGGACAACTTTGCTGCCGCGCCGCAGCGTGATATTGCGTAGCGTGATCATGATGCGAGTTGGGCCTTTTCTTTTCTCAATGCTTCAGGGGTAACGATTAACACTTGATAGTCTCCGGCCGATGTCTCCATCCAGGCCACTTCGAGCTGCGGGAATGCAGCGTAAAAATTTTCGCACTCGTTGCCGATTTCAAGCACCAAGAAGCCGTTTTCGGTCAGGTGATCGGCGGCTTGACTGAACAAGCGACGTACAAAATCCATGCCGTCTGTGCCACCCGCCAGGGCCAGTTCGGGCTCGGCGCGGTACTCAGGCGGCAGCGCCGCCATCGCGTCCGCGTTGACATAGGGCGGGTTGCACAAAATCAGGTCATAACGGGCTTTTTCAGCGGCCACCGGGGCCAGGCTGTCGCCTTGCAGCAAGCGGATGCGTTCGCCCAGGCCATGTTTGTCG